>DASTGC010000228.1:0-7763 GCA_035719485.1 Novosphingobium sp. | reverse complement strand
CCCACCGCCAGCCGGGTGTTGGTCGAAAACGGTCGCCTGAACGGGTGGCTGATGAATGCAGCGGCCGCACGCCAGCTGGGCGGCCGACCGACCGGCCATGCCACCCGCGGTGGCGGAACGCCGGGGATCGGTTCGACCAATACCCACCTCGCGGCCGGGTCAGTTTCCCCGGCGGAGCTCATCGCGGACATTGCCGATGGCGTCTACGTTACCGAACTGATCGGGCAGGGGGTCAACGGGGTGACCGGCGATTACAGCCGCGGAGCGAGTGGCGTCCGGATCGTCAACGGCGAATTTGCAGGCCCGGTGGCGGAATTCACCATTGCCGGAAACCTGCTCGAAATGTTCCGGACCCTGCGGGCAGCCGACGATCTGGAATGGTACCGTGCCGTCAACGTGCCGACCCTACGGGTCGACGGCATGATGGTGGCGGGGGACTGACCGGCGGCCTTGCGGTCGCGCAGTTCGTGATCAGTCGAATTCAGTTCCGATGCCGTCGCCGCGGTCACCGGCAAGCTGCGCGTGGGTGGCGGCAAGGCAGGCGACCACGACGATGACCATGCCTGCCCCCAACGCTGACGACAGTATGGCCGAAATCATCGCGGCGAACTTTGCCGGCAGCAGGAGGGCGAGGAGGATCCCCGACAGGCCCATCGTGACCGACAGGATGATTACGAAAGCCAGCATGATGAGGGCCAGGAAGGCCAGGAGCCGCCAGGTGTTGCCGGCGGTGATCTGCCACGCCCGGCGCAGGGCTGCGAGCGGGTTGCGCCATTTCTCGATCGCGACGACCGGTGCGGTCAGCGCAAACCGAACGATCACGGCAGCCCCGATGATGACCAGCGCCAGGTCGACAGCAACGGTCAGCGCGGGGATCGCCAGGGCGGCGAGCATTCCTGTGGCGATCAGCAGGAGCATGCCGATTCCCATGCCGAGGATGATCTGGCTGGCGAGATAGGGCAACAGGGCTCCAAACCCGGCGCGGATCGCTTCGGCCACGGTCGGCCGGCGGCTGTCCGTTAGAAGGGTGAGCAGGCCCAGCGTCCCCGCCGCCTGCAGGACCGCCATGGGCAGGGCGATGGGCAGGGCCTGGCGATAGTAGGCGGCGGCCTGGGCCATGATTGCTGCCTCGCTTGCCCCCGAGACCGGTTCCGGCTGGGGGAACAGCAGGGACAGCACCAGGCTCGGCAGCAGGAAGAACACGCCGGCAACCGCTATCACGACCTCGCGATTGGCGCGGATCGCGGCCATGGCCTGGGTCCAGGCACGGCTGCTGTCGAACCGGGGGCGGGAGCTGGTCATGCGGGGTCTTTCATGGCCCCTTGATAACCGCAGCGATTGCGCGCAGGCAACTTGCGATGAGCGTGCTTTCCCCGTCCATTTTGCAAGTGGTCCCGGCAGCCTGGCCGCGCACCGTCGATTGGCGCGCCGAAACCGAACCGGTGCCCTATGCGGCCGCGCTCGAGGCGATGACCGCGCGCAATGCAGCCATCCAGGAGGGAATGGCCAGTGAACTGGTCTGGCTGCTGGAGCACCCCCCGGTCTACACTGCGGGGACCAGCGCCGCGCCGGCGGAATTGCTCGATCCCCGCTTCGAAGTGGTCCGTGCGGGCCGGGGCGGGCGCTACACGTATCATGGCCCCGGCCAGCGGGTGGGCTACGTCCTGCTCGACCTGACCCGGCGCGAACGCGACGTGAAAGGCTTCGTGCATGCGCTGGAAGGCTGGGTCATCGCCGCGCTCGCCAGCTTCGGGGTCGAGGCCTTCCGAGCCGAGGGCCGCATTGGCATCTGGACCTGTGATCCGGCGCGCGGCGAGGCGAAGATCGGCGCGATCGGCGTGCGCGTGCGCCGCTGGGTGACCATGCATGGCTTCGCCGTGAACCTCTCGCCCGACCTTTCGCATTTCGCTGGCATCGTGCCTTGCGGGATCGAGGAGTATGGCGTCACCAGCCTTGCCGCGCTGGGCCTTGAGGTGACTGCCGCGCAATGGGATGCGGCGCTGCTGGCAGCAGGCCCTGCCTTCTTCGCCGCAATTGAACGGCCCTGCCCATGATAGCCCGGAGAAAGCCGATGACCGTTCGCCCGCTTGCCCTTCCCGTCATTGTCCTGCTGGCGCTTGGATCAGGTTCGTGCAAGCGCGAACCAGCGCCTGATGCGACTGCGGCGGGGCAGATTTTGCCGGGTTCGGCCAGCGACGCGATGCTGCCCGCCGACCGGGTGACGTCCCAGCCGCCGCTCGATCCCCGCGCAGATCGCGCTGCCGGCGCCGGAGACAAGTCCTCCGCAACCGAGGCTGCGGGCGCGGAAGCCGGGCCGGCTCCCGCGGCCGAAGGGACCGCCGGGGCGGATTAGTTTCTACCTAGGCCCGCCCAAGATCGCCTTTGCCGACTGTTCCGCTGGCCATCTCCAGCATGCGGTCCAGGCTCTTCTTCGCCTTGACCCTCAGGCCCTCATCGATGTGGATCTGCGGGGTCAGGTCGCGCAGGGCGAGGTAGAGCTTTTCCAGCGTATTGAGCGCCATATAGGGGCAGATGTTGCAGTTGCAGTTGCCGTCCGCCCCGGGCGCGCCGATGAAGGTCTTGCCCGGTAGGGCGAGCTCCATCTGGTGAATGATGTGCGGCTCGGTGGCGACGATCAGGATGTCGCCGGGCATGGTCTTGGCGAACTGGAGGATGCCGCTGGTCGATCCCACGTAATCGGCGTGGTCGATGATGTGAGGCGGACATTCCGGATGGGCGGCGATCGGGGCGCCGGGATGCTGGCCCTTAAGCTTGAGCAGTTCGGTTTCCGAGAACGCCTCGTGGACGATGCACACCCCCGGCCAGAGCAGCATGTCCCGCCCGAACTTGCGGTTGAGATAGCCGCCGAGGTGCCTGTCAGGTCCGAAGATGATCTTCTGGTCCGCCGGGATCTGCTGGAGGATGGTCTCGGCGCTGGAACTGGTAACAATGATGTCGGACAGCGCCTTCACCTCGGTCGAGCAGTTGATGTAGGTCAGTGCGATATGGTCGGGGTGCGCTTCGCGGAACGCCTTGAACTTTTCCGGAGGACAAGCGTCCTCAAGTGAGCACCCGGCGTTCACGTCTGGCAGGACCACCGTCTTCCGGGGGGACAGGATCTTCGCCGTCTCGGCCATGAACTTGACGCCGCAGAAGGCGATTACGTCCGCATCTGACGCTGCCGCCTTCTTCGACAGCTCGAGACTGTCGCCGATATAGTCGGCCAGATCCTGGATCTCCGGCTTCTGGTAATAGTGGGCGAGGATGACTGCGTTGCGTTCCTTGCGCAGGCGGTCGATCTCGGCGCGAAGGTCAAGTCCGGATAGATTGGTTGGCAGGGCAGTCATCTTGGCGCAAATCCCCTCTGGCCAGGAGGCGCCTGACCGGAACAGGCCAGATAGGTATTTGGTGGCCGAACCCCAAGCGGATTTTCGCTTGCCTGCTTCGATCGCTCAACCGGCGATGCGCTGGGCCAGCCCGATGACCGGGCCACTGCGCGCGGCGAGCGAAATCAGCACGTGGGCAAGGGCAATGGCCGCGCCGACCGAGAATGTTGCAGTGTGCACCCGGCCAAGCGTGCGGCGATCGTGGCGGGCGATGAGCGCGACGACGCCGAGCTGGATGGCCATGACGACCCACTCGGTCATCTCCCCGCCGATCAGCGGCGCCGGCAGGAGACGGCCAAAGGCGGGTTCGAGGATGACGATGGTCCCGCCCATGATCAGGCGGCGATGGGTTTCGGTGTCATGGCGGTTGACGATCCCGGCCAGGACCAACCCGCCGAACGCGAGTGTGTCGATCGTGGTCAGGGCAAGGAAGAAGGGCGCGGTGAAGAAGAACGGGAAGCGGTGGAGGGACAGGCTCATCACCGCGGTGAAGGAGGCAAGGCCAACAATCGCGCAGACCAGGAATGCTCCGACCCAGCCGAGGCGGCGATGCAGCGCAAGGTTGCCGCTGGCAGCCAGCCGGTTCTGGGTAACGAACAGTGCCAGCCACGCGAGCATGGCAAGGCCATGCAGGTGGACCCAGATCGGAACGGCCGGAATGTTGACCCGGCCGAGCGCGGCGTTCTGCGCGAAACCGAAAACGATTATGCCCGAGAGAATCCATGCCAGCTTCACGAAGAACGGCTGGCTGGCGGAATAGGATTGCGGTGCCGATGCCGGTGCGGCGGCCAAGGTTGCCATGATCGGGTACTCCCCACGCTACCCAGAATGGGCGCAGTGTAACCCGATCGAATACTTTGGCAAAGCAATAAGGCTGCGGCTGATACTTCCTTCAGCCCGCGGCGTGGCGGGCTCCTAGGCGGCGCCGTCCGACCATGGCTGCCGCCGCGGCGCCGAACAGCACCAGCATCGGCGGGGCTGGCACTTCGGTGCCGCCATCCGAACTGGAGCCGTGATGCCCGCCGCTGGAACTCGAGGTCGAGGAGCTGGTCGACGAGGAAGTCGAGCTCGAAGTCGAGGTGGAGCTGCTGGTCGACGAGGATGTCGAGGACGAGGTCGAGGTCGAGCTCGACGTGGATGACGAGGTCGACACGTTGCCTGAACTGGTCGAGGTGGAGCTCGACGTGGACACGTTGCCGGAACTGGTCGAGGTCGACGTCGAGATGTTGCCCGAGCTGGTCGAGCTGGAGGTCGCACCGCTACTGGTGCTCGTCGATCCGCCCGACGAGCTGGTCGAACCGCCCGAGGTGCTGGTGGAGCCGGTGCTGGTCGACGTAATGACCACATTGCCGCCCGAGCTGCCGCCGCCGCCGAAGAAGCCACCGAAGAAGCCGCCGCCAAACCCGCCGCCCCAGCCGCCGCCGATCACCACGGGCACGTCGCCGCCGCCCGAGGGCTGCGGCGGCAGGGGGGGCAGCATTGGAATCGCCGCCATGGCCATCTGGGGCGCGGGTTCGCAGGTGGTGGTGGTGCGGGTGATGATGCGGCGGATGCGCTTCACCTTGCGCGGAGCCACCGTCCGCTTCGCGTGGTGCAGGGCCGGGCGCTGAACCTTGGCTGGCGCCGCAACCTTGGCGTGCTTGATGTATTGCGGGTTCGACGTCTTGGGGCTTTCCGCCACGTGCACGGCTCCGCCGCCGAGCAGCGCGCCACCGGCAGCCGTCGCCGCGAGTTTCACAATGGCCGTACGAACCGACATAATTCTCTCTCTCGTCCGGGGGCCAAAGCGCGATCGCGGGCTGTACAAAGCCCCGGCAATCATCTGCCCCGTCGTTGAGAAACGCAGAGACCTGCGGCTAGCACAATCGTATTAACCCAATCCTGCGCGCCAAAATTGCAGATTCTTGATCCGCAGCGGGACAGCCGTGGCGACCTGTCCCGCAATGGCACCGAACTTGGGATCAGTGTTTAACCGGCGGGGTCGAACAGTCCGCCCTGCCCACCGGCAGGCGGGACGAGCCCGAGGTGCTGCCAGCCGCGATCGTTGAGGCAGCGCCCGCGCACAGTGCGGGCGACGAGGCCGAGCTGGATCAGGTAGGGCTCGATCACGTCCTCGATCGTGTCGCGTGGTTCGGACAGCCCGGCCGCGAGAGTTTCCACGCCGACCGGGCCGCCCTTGTAAATGTCGGCGATCATGTGGAGGTACCGCCGGTCCTGCGCATCGAGGCCGAGGACATCGACCTCCAGCCGGGTGAGCGACTGGTCGGCGATTTCGCGCGTAATGATCTCGCTTCCGCCGACGTGGGCGAAATCGCGCACCCGCCGCAGCAGGCGGCCGGCCACGCGCGGGGTGCCGCGGGCGCGGCGGGCGATCTCCTGCGCGCCGGCAGGTTCGATACCGATGCCGAGCAGCCCCGCGCCGCGCGTCACCACGCGTTCGAGTTCGGGCACGGTGTAGAACTGGAGGCGGACGGGAATGCCGAACCGGTCGCGCAAGGGGGTGGTAAGCAGGCCCTGCCGGGTGGTGGCGCCGACGAGGGTGAAGGGCGGCAGGTCGATCCGCACCGAGCGGGCCGAGGGGCCCTCGCCGATGATGAGGTCGAGCGCGCGGTCTTCCATCGCCGGGTAGAGCACTTCCTCGACCTGGGGATTGAGGCGGTGGATCTCGTCGATGAACAGGACGTCGCCGTGCTCGAGGTTGGTCAGGATCGCGGCAAGGTCGCCCGACTTGGCGATGATCGGCCCGGAGGTGGCGCGAAAGCCGACGCCGAGCTCGCGCGCGACGATCTGGGCGAGCGTGGTCTTGCCGAGGCCGGGCGGGCCATAGAACAGCACGTGATCCATCGCCTCGCGGCGCGACTTGGCGGATTCGATGAAGACCCGCAGGTTGTCCTTCGCCGCGGCCTGGCCGACGAATTCGGCGAGGCTTTTGGGGCGCAGCGCGGCGTCGGCGTCTTCGGCGACGCGCTGGGGGGTGAGGAGGGGGTTGTCGGTCATTGGAAACGGCACTTTTGGTGCTGGTGGTCCCATGCCCCACCATGATCGAGGCAAGTATCGATACGGCTGTACGAGATTGCGCCCCAACCGACGAGTAGCACGGCAGAGATGACAAGTGCGATCCTGATCGCTTGGCGCCTCATAGCGCCCTCCGCGCTTGCGGCACCATGGATGCTGAAACAAGTTCAGCATGACGGGTGTGGGACTGGGGGACGGGGGTGATTGGCTCCGATCCCGTCATTTCTTCGTCACCCTGAACTTGTTTCAGGGTCCATTTCTCCGCACACTCGGAGCGATGGGGGACGAGCGGCAGCCTTGCGTCTATATTCTGGCGAGCCAGCCCTTCGGGACGCTCTATATCGGCGTGACCAGCAATCTTGTCGCCCGGCTGTGGCAGCATCGCAATGGCACGAGGCCGGGGTTCACGAGCAAGCACGGGGTCAATAGGCTGGTGCGGTTTGAGCTGTTCGGCGACATGGAGCGGGCGATCCTGCGCGAGAAGCAGGTCAAGCGGTGGCATCGCCAGTGGAAGGTCAACCTGATCCAGAGCGACAATCCGGACTGGCATGATCTTGCACCGGGGGTGGGGTTGCCGCCGGCGGGTGGGGGATAGCTGACGCAGAGGATGGGCGCGGCTTCGGCGGGGCTCCGCGCTTGGCCGCACCATAGACCCTGAAACGAGTTCAGGGTGACGGTGGGAGTTGGGGGGGAGGTGGGAGCTGATCACCGCGCCGCCCGTTTCAGCGCCACGCGGATCAAGTCGTTGAGCCCCGCACGGTCGCCCAATTCATCTAGCGCCCGCGCCACGGCTTCGGTCGCCACGTTGGGCTTGAAGCCGAGGTTCTGCAGAGCGGATACGGCATCGCCGCTGGCGGTGCCGGGGGGGACGGCCGCGAGGGTGATGCCGGCGGAGGTGGTGGCGAGGCCGCCGACCTTGTCCTTCAGCTCGTTGACGATGCGGCTGGCGAGCTTGGGGCCGACGCCTTGCGCGCGGGCGACCATGGCGGCGTCGCCACCGGCGCAGGCGCGCTGGAGTTCTTCGGTGGTTAGGGCCGAGAGGATCGCAAGGGCGACCTTGGAGCCGACTCCCTGCACGGCGGTGAGCAGGCGGAACCAGTCCCGCTCCGCCGCGGAGGCGAAGCCGATCAGGCGGATGTCGGTTTCGCTCACCTGCATCTGGGTGAACAGGATGCAGGAATCGCCCCGGATGCCGAGGGCGGTGAGGGTCTTTGCCGAGCAGGAGACGAGATAGCCGACGCCGGACACGTCGATCACCGCCCAGTCGGGGCCGAAATCGTCGAGCAGGCCGGTGAGCTTGGCGATCATGGTTTGTTCCTATGGCAGGGAACAGGACCGGTGCCAAGGGGCGCGCCGCGTGAG
>DASTGC010000227.1:0-2775 GCA_035719485.1 Novosphingobium sp. | reverse complement strand
CGCCTGGGCGGCGGTGAGCGCATCATTGCGGACGACTTCGACCTCGGCGCCCAGTTCCATCAGGTAATGGACCAGGTTCCAGGTGAAGCTGTCGTAGTTGTCGAGGACGAGGATCATGGTGTGGGTTTCTCGTAAGCCGTCAACCGGCATTCCGCAAATGGGGGCTGGCTGACAATTGAGAACCAGTCTTGCCGAAATCCCTCGAGCACTCGCAGTTCCTCAAGCACGGGACCCCACGATGGCATCTCTTCGTGGTAATGGAGAATTTCGCCATCCATCGCCACATCGCAGCAGATCAAATCGCTTGTGAGTTCATCGCGCTTGTAGAACTCCACCTTCCGAACGGCAGAGAGATCGAGGTGAACACTCACTGCCCGAACCCGGCCTCCGAGGCCACCCGAACCGCCTCTCGCGCGGCGGCGAAGAGGGCGCCGGCCTTGTTTTCGCATTCGGCCTGTTCGCTGGCGGGCACCGAATCCGCGACGATGCCGGCGCCGGCCTGGACGTGGAGGACCCCGTCCTTGAGGACGCCTGTGCGCAGGACGATGCAGCTATCGACCGAGCCGTCGGGCGCGAAGTAGCCGACGCCGCCGGCGTAGGCGCCGCGGGTTTCGGGTTCGAGCTGCGCGATGATCTCGCAGGCGCGGACCTTGGGGGCGCCGGAGACGGTGCCCGCGGGGAAGCCGGCGAAGAGGGCGTCGACCGCGTCGTGCTTTTCCGTGTCGAGCTGGCCGACCACGTTCGAGACGATGTGCATGACGTGGCTGTAGCGTTCGACCGTGTAGCTTTCGGTGACGCGGACCGTGCCCTTGGCGGCGACCCGGCCGACGTCATTGCGGCCGAGGTCAAGCAGCATCAGGTGCTCGGCACGCTCCTTGGGATCGGCGAGGAGGCTGGCTTCGTGGGCCTGGTCTTCCTCGGGGGTACGCCCACGCGGGCGGGTGCCGGCAATCGGCCTGATGGTGACTTCGCCATCGCGCACGCGGACGAGGATTTCCGGGCTGGAGCCGATCAGGGCGAAGCCGGGGAGGTCGAGGAAGTAGAGGAAGGGCGAGGGGTTGATGCGCCTCAGGGCGCGGTAGAGCGCGGAGGCGGGCAGGGCGAAAGGCGCGGTGAAGCGCTGGGCGAGGACGACCTGGAAGATGTCGCCCGCAGTGATGTAGTCCTGCGCCTCGCGGACCATCTCACCATAGCGCTCTGGCGCCACGACGGGCGTGCGGGCGGGGTCCGGCAAGCCGACCGGGGCTGGCGCGGCAGGGATCGGGCCAGCGAGGCGGGCGAGGGCTGCGTCGATGCGGTCTGCCGCGGCATCGATCAGCGCCTGCGGCTCCTGTCCGGTGGCCCAGACCGGGGCGACGCACCACAGGGCGTCAGACAGCCGGTCGAACACCAGGATCAGGGTGGGGCGGACAAACAGCATGTCGGGCAGTTCGAGCGCGGACTGGGGCGCGCGGGGGAGCTTTTCGACAAGGCCGATGGTCTCGTAGCCGAAATAGCCGACGAGGCAGGCGAGTGCGGGCGGCAGCTCGGCGGGAACGTCGATCCGGCAGGCGTTCACCAGGGCGCGCAACTCGGCGAGGGCGTCGCCGGGAAGCGGGACGAATGCCGCGCTGTCGGTCTGCCAGTGGCGGTTGATCTCGCAGGAATGGCCGGTGGCGCGGAAGACGAGATCGGGGGCGAGGCCGAGCAGCGAATAGCGCCCGCGCACCTCGCCGCCCTGGACCGATTCCAGCAGGAAATCGCCCCGCCCGTCCTCGAACAGCTTGAGCGCCGCGCCGACCGGGGTTTCCGTATCGGCGACGAGCCGGCGCCAGACCAGCGCGGGCCTGCCAGCGGCAAGCTGCGCGAGCGCGGCGGGGCTGTTGTCGGGCGAGACGGCCATGGCGCTGGGGTCAGTTGCCCTCGCCACCAAGCTGGCGGCGGACGGCGGCAATTCCGGTCTCGTTGCGTTTGACGCCGACTTCCTCGCGCATGGCGACGCGCAGGGCATCGGCATATTCCCGGCCGGTGACAGACGACAGCTCGCGCGTGGCGTCGGCCAGGACCGGGGCGACATCGGCATCGCTGCCGGGGACGATCTTGGCCAGGCTCACCACGAACCAGCCCTGGTTGTTTGGCGCGGCAAGGATCTTGGCCGTGCCCTGGGCCATCGAGAACAGCAGGGCCAGCGGCGGCGGGGTGCCACGGCCCTGCCTGGCGAGTTCCTGGCGGCTGATGTCGAGCTGCTGCGGAGGCGGCAGGCCGGGCGTGCCGATCGCGGCGATTCCCTGCGCGATGCCGGTGCCCTTGCGCAGGGCGGCGAGCAGCTTCTCGGCCGCAGCCTTGGCGCCGGCGGAGCCCTTTTCGAGCATGTAGTCTGCCACGACCTGGCCGCGGATCTCCTCGATCGGCGCAGGGGCCGAGGGTACGATCCGGGCGACGTCAAAGACAACAAAGGTCTTGCCGGGGACCACCTCGGCGAGCTGGGGCTGGCCTTCGTGTTCCATCGAGAAGGCGGTTGGCACGACGCGGGCGAGCTCTGCCGGTGCGGTCTGGTTGGGCGTGCCGTAGACCTTGCCGTCGGCGGTCAGCGGACCGGTCTCCTTGATGGCGAGGCCGAGCTCCTTGGCGACGTCGCCGAGCGAGCCGCCATTGTCGAACTGGTCCTCGATCTTGGCCGAGAAATCGGTGAGGGCGGCGCGCTTCTTTTGGGCCGCGAGATCGGCGGCGATTTCGGCGCGGGCCTGGTCGAGCGTCTTGCCGGGGCGGCCATCGATCGCATCGACCCGCAGCACC
>DASTGC010000226.1:0-4172 GCA_035719485.1 Novosphingobium sp. | reverse complement strand
TGTGACAATGAAGCTCGGCCGGCTTAACCACATCGGCGTCGCCACGCCCGATCTCGATGCCTCGATCGCGTTCTATCGTGACGTGATGGGGGCGACCGATATCACCGAGCCCTTCGTGCTGGAAAGCCAGCAGGTCCGCGTGTGCTTCGTCAACACGCCGGGCGAGAATGGCACCGCCGGTACCCAGGTCGAGCTGCTCCAGCCGACAACGCCCGACAGCGCGGTCGGCAAGTGGCTGGAAAAGAACCCGCTCGGGGGCCAGCACCACATCTGCTACGAGGTGCCCGACATCCATGCGGCCAAGGCCTGGTTCGAAAGCCTGGGCAAGCGCGTGCTCGGCGAACCGCGCATCGGCGCCCACGGCACTTTGATCTTCTTTGTTCACCCCAAGGACATGGGCGGTCAGCTCACCGAAATCATGGAGACGCCCAAGGGCGCGCATTGATGTCCGTTGTTTCCGCCTCTCTTGACGGCGCGGTGGCAACCCTTGCCATCAATCGGCCCGACAAGCTCAACGCGCTGACCCCGGCGGTGTTCGACGAGCTGTCGACCGCGATCGACCGGGCGGCGGAGCAGGGCGCCCGCGCGCTCGTCCTCACCGGAGAAGGGCGGTTTTTCTGTTCGGGCGCCGATCTCGTGCCCGACGAGTACGGCTATGGAGGCCTGCCCGAGGACCTGGGCGAGCTGGTCGACGGTTACTATGCCCCCCTTGCGCGCAAGCTGGCTGCGCTGGACCTTCCGATCGTCACCGCCCTCAACGGGCCGGCGGCGGGGGCGGGGATGGCACTGGCGTTGTCCGGCGATCTCGTGGTCATGGGCGAGAGTGGTTATCTGTTGCTCGCCTTCGTCAACATCGGACTGGTGCCGGACGCGGGGGCGACATGGCTCGTCACACGCAGCGCCGGTCGGGCCCGCGCCCTAGAGATGGCGTTGCTGGGTGAGCGCATGGGTGCTGCCGAAGCCAAGGCTGCCGGCTTGATCAGCCGGGTCGTCCCCGACAGCGAAGTCTTGTCGACGGCCCAGGCGCTCGCCGCGCGCCTCGCCACGCGCCCGGCACTAGCCGTCGGCGCGATCCGCAAGCAGGTGGCCTTTGCGCTCGACCACGATTTTTCTGCCACGCTCGACCATGAGCGCGACAACCAGCGGCGCCTTGGCCGCACTGCCGATTTCGCCGAGGCTATTGCCGCCTTTGGGGAAAAGCGCCAACCGCAATTCAAGGGCCGCTAAGGCCACAGGGACGGAACCATGACCGACAAGCCGAGCATCGACCAGTGGCAGGCCGCCGCGGCCAAGGAAGTGAAGGGCAAGGACCTGACCTGGCACACGCCGGAAGGCATCGCCGTCAAGCCGCTCTACACCGCCGACGACGTGACCGCCGATCCCGGCCTCCCCGGCTTCGCGCCGTTCACCCGCGGCGTGAAGGCCTCGATGTATGCCGGACGCCCATGGACGATCCGCCAGTACGCCGGCTTCTCCACCGCCGAGGAATCGAACGCCTTCTACCGCCGCAACCTCGCCGCCGGCCAGAAGGGCCTCTCGGTCGCCTTCGACCTCGCCACCCACCGCGGCTATGACAGCGATCACCCCCGCGTGGTCGGCGATGTCGGCAAGGCCGGCGTGGCGATCGACTCGGTCGAGGACATGAAGATCTTGTTCGACGGCATCCCGCTCGACCAGATGTCCGTCTCGATGACCATGAACGGCGCGGTGATCCCGATCCTCGCCTTCTTCATCGTCGCCGGCGAGGAGCAGGGCGTTCCCACCGAAAAGCTCGACGGGACCATCCAGAACGACATCCTCAAGGAGTTCATGGTCCGCAACACCTACATCTACCCGCCCGAACCGAGCATGCGGATCATCTCGGACATCTTCGCCTATACCTCCGCGAAGATGCCGAAATTCAACAGCATTTCGATCTCCGGCTACCACATGCAGGAAGCCGGGGCGACGCAGGTCCAGGAACTGGCCTTCACCATCGCCGACGGCATGGACTATGTCCGCTACGGCGTGGCGAGCGGGCTCGATATCGACAAGTTCGCCGGCCGCCTCTCGTTCTTCTTCGCCATCGGCATGAACTTCTTCATGGAAGTGGCCAAGCTGCGCGCCGCCCGCGTTCTCTGGCACCGGGCGATGACCCAGCTCGGGGCGAAGGACGAACGCTCCAAGATGCTGCGCACCCACTGCCAGACCTCGGGCGTCTCGCTCCAGGAGCAGGACCCCTACAACAACGTCATCCGCACCACGATCGAGGCCATGGCTGCGATGCTCGGCGGCACGCAGAGCCTGCACACCAACGCGCTCGACGAAGCCATTGCCCTGCCGACCGATTTCTCCGCCCGCATCGCCCGCAACACCCAGATAGTCATCCAGGAAGAGACGGGCATGTGCAACGTGGTCGATCCGCTCGGCGGGTCGTACTACATCGAGGCGCTGACCAAGGAACTGGTCGACAAGGCCTGGGAGATCATCGAGCGTGTTGATGCCGAGGGCGGCATGGCCAAGGCCGTCGGCGCCGGCTGGCCCAAGGCGATGATCGAGGAAGCCGCCGCCGCCCGCCAGGCCCGGGTCGACCGGGGCGAGGACGTCATCGTCGGCGTCAACAAGTACCGCCTCGCCAACGAAGACCAGCTGGATACGCTGGAGGTGGACAACCATGTCGTCCGTGAAGGCCAGATCGCCCGCCTCAAGCGTGTGCGCGAGAGCCGCGACGAGGGCAAGTGCCAGGCCGCGCTCGCCGCGCTGACCGAAGGCGCGAAGTCCGGCGGCAACCTCCTCGCGCTGGCCGTCGACGCCGCCCGCGAGCGCGCCACCCTCGGCGAGATTTCCGACGCCATGGAAAAGGTATTCGGCCGCTTCGGCACCCAGCCGACCCCGGTCAAGGGCATCTACGGCGCGGCCTACGAAGGCGACAGCCGCTACCAGCAGGTGCTGGATGGCGTCGAGGCCGTCACCCGCCGCATGGGCCGCAAGCCCCGCATGCTCGTCGCGAAGATGGGCCAGGACGGGCACGACCGCGGCGCCAACGTCATCGCCTCGGCCTTCAGCGACATGGGCTTCAACGTCACCTCCGGCCCGCTGTTCCAGACCCCGGAAGAAGCCTGCAAGCTTGCGCTCGAGAACGACGTCGACGCGGTCGGCGCTTCCAGTCTCGCTGCCGGCCACAAGACCCTGATCCCCGAACTGATCGGCCACCTTAAGGCCGCCGGCCGCCCGGACATCAAGGTCGTCGCCGGCGGCGTGATCCCGCCGCAGGACTACGATTTCCTGCGCGAAGCAGGCGTGCAGGGCATCTACGGCCCGGGTTCCAACGTCGTCGAATGCGCAGCCGACATGCTGCGCCTCCTCGGTCACAACATGCCGCCTGCGGGCGAAGAACTGGCAGCGGCGGAGTAAACGTCAGATGTTCAAGAAAATCCTCATCGCAAACCGAGGCGAAATCGCTTGCCGCGTGATCAAGACGGCCCGCCGCATGGGCATCCAGACCGTCGCGGTCTATTCCGACGCCGACGCCCGCGCGCCCTTCGTGCAGATGGCCGACGAGGCCGTCCACATCGGCCCCGCGCCCGCCGCGCAAAGCTACCTGATCGCCGACAAGATCATCGCCGCCTGCAAGCAGACCGGCGCCGAAGCGGTCCACCCCGGCTACGGCTTCCTCTCCGAGCGCACCTCCTTCGCCGAAGCGCTGGCCAAGGAAGGGATCGAGTTCATCGGCCCCCCGGTCAACGCCATCGCCGCCATGGGTGACAAGATCGAGTCCAAGAAGCTCGCCAAGGAGGCCGGCGTCAACGTCGTCCCCGGCTTCGTCGGCGAGATCGAGGATACCGAGCATGCCGTGCGCATCTCCAACGAGATCGGCTATCCGGTGATGATGAAGGCCTCGGCCGGCGGCGGCGGCAAGGGCATGCGCCTGGCCTACGACGAGAAGGACGTGCGCGAGGGCTTCGACAGCGTGAAGCGCGAAGGCCTCAACAGCTTCGGCGACGACCGCGTGTTCATCGAGAAGTTCATCGAGCAGCCGCGCCACATCGAGATCCAGGTGCTCGGCGACCAACATGGCAACATCGTCTATCTCGGCGAGCGCGAGTGCTCGATCCAGCGCCGCCACCAGAAGGTGGTCGAGGAAGCGCCGTCGCCGTTCGTCGCGCCGGAGATGCGCAAAGCGATGGGCGAGC
>DASTGC010000225.1:0-2665 GCA_035719485.1 Novosphingobium sp. | reverse complement strand
GAGGAGGAGCTGTTCTACCCGGCGCTGCGTGGACGCCCCGAGGCCAACGAGGACAAGCTCGACGAAGGCCTGATCGAGCACGACGCTGGTAAGCTCCTGATAAACGATGTCCTCGCCGGTCCCGGACAGGACAAGCTTGCGTCCAAGCTCCAGGTATTGGGCGAGCAAATGGAGCACCACCACAAGGAAGAGGAGGACAAGGCCAAGGGAGTATTTCAAATGGCGCGCAAGGCGGGGATCGATCTCGTCGCCATGCTCGGGCAGATGGAACGCCGCGAGGCCGAACTGAAAGCGGAACTCAAGGATGGCGACCTACCGCCCAGCGAGATGAACTTCGTCGACGTGGAAGCCACGCCCGACTAGCTCGCCGCAAGCGGCCGGCGATCAGGCGCTCTTGAGCGAATCCAGCGTGTCCACCACCTGCCGCCGCACATTGGGATCGCGGCTCACCTCCAGGATGGCGCCGAGACTGCGCCGCGCAGCCGGGGTGTCGCCGTCCATGGATTCGAGCTTAGCCCGCTGCCACCACGCCTGGACGGCGTTGGGCGCCAGGGTGGTCATCCGGCCATAGAGCTCGAGCGCCCGCTGGCCTTGTCCGGCGCGCTCGGCGCGCGACGCCTGGTTCTGCAGCAGGCGCACCAGCACCGCGCGGTTGGGCAAGGTCTCGATGACGGGCTCCGAGCCGGGCAGGGCGAAGGCGCGGAACAGGGCCCGCAGGCGGGCGGGGTTGACCAGGGTTCCACCCTCGAAGGGGTCGATGATCACTCCGTCCGAACTGGAGCCGACGCAGACGAGCACATGGCCGGGCATGTTGAGCGCGCTGGCCTCCCAGCCGAGCCGGCGCGCGGTCGCCACCCACAGGATCGACAGGCTCACCGGCAGCCCGCGGCGGCGGTCAATGACGCGGATCAGGTCGGCATTGTCGGGATCGTCGTAGGTGTCGGAGTCGCCGCAAAAGCCGTATTCGCCAGCGAGCACCGCAGCGAGGGCGGCGGCCCTTGCCTCGGCGGTTCCGTCACCGTCGCCGGTCTCTTCGACCCGGGCGACGATATCGTCGAGCAAATCGCGATAGGGCGCAAGGTCGGTGCCTTCGTGATCCAGCAAGGCGAGCGAAAGCGCTGCCTCGTCGAGCTCGATTTCGTCCTCGTCAATGAGGCCGAGGCGGTTCAGCTCCTGGTCCATGGCTACGGGATAGAGCCAATGGGGCGGAAAAGCGACGGTGAATTGGCACAGTGCGGATGACGTGCCCCGTCCGTTTCGGGCCAGACCTATTTGGCGGAAGGCAGGATCACGGCACCGTCTGATGCCTGCACCAGGGGCGCGCTGGCAACCACGGCGCACATCGGAAGCACCGCATAAACGTGTGGGAACAGCGCTCCCTCGCGTGAGGGCTCCCACTTCACGGAGCCGCCCACCGCCGCAAGATCCACCTCGGCCACGATCAGCCCCTCCTGCCCCGCGAAGTGCTTGGCGATCGTCTCGCCCAGCTGCTCTGCCGTGGACAGGTGGATATAGCCATCCGCCAGGTCGACCGGGGCGCCCTTGAACACCCCATCGCGCTGGAACTGGGCCCACTGGTCGGCGGTCAGGACCTTGTAGGCGAGGGCACGGTGCCCGCCCGCTGAGGTCACGGCTCCCCGCCCTCGTCGGTGCCCGCATCCTCGCCGATCTCGTCATCCCGCGTTGCCGGGTTGGGGATCGGCGCGTCCTCGCCGTTGGGCAGCCTTGCCAATTCTTCCGCGACGGCCAGTTCGGCCGGGTTCTCCGGCTCCTCCTGCTCGTCGAGGCGGACAGCGCTGACCACGTGTTCGTCATCCGCCACGTTGAACAGGCGCACGCCGGCCGAGCCGCGGCCGATCACCCGCAGGCTCTCCAGCGGCAGGCGGATCAGCTTGGCCTGGTCGGTCACCAGCATCAGCTGGTCGGCCTGGGTGGCGGGGAAGGAGGCGACCACCGGGCCGTTGCGGGCGATGTTGTCGATGTTGGTGATGCCTTGGCCGCCGCGGCCGGTGCGTCGGTATTCGTAGGCCGAGCTGAGCTTGCCATAGCCGTTGGCGCAGACGGTGAGGATGAACTGCTCGCGCGCCTGCAGTTCGGCATAGCGTTCTGTGCTGATCGCCGGCTCGCCTTCCTTTTCGCCCTTCCACGGGGCGAAGCGGACATAGTCCTCGCGCTCTTCCGCCGTGGTGCCGACGCGGTGGAGGATCGAGAGGCTGATCACCTCGTCGTCGCCCTTCAGCGCCATGCCGCGCACGCCGGTGGAGGTGCGGCTCTGGAACTCGCGCACGTCGTCGCCGGCGAAGCGGATCGCCTTGCCCGAGCGGCTGGCGAGCAGCACGTCGTCAGTCGGCTCGAGCAGGGCCACGCCGATCAGGCGGTCGTCAGAGCCTTCCTCGAAGCGCATGGCGAACTTGCCGTTGCTGGGGACATTGGTGAACAGGTCCATCGCATTGCGGCGCACGTTGCCCTTGGCCGTGGCGAAGACGACGTGGAGCTTGCCCCATTCGGCCTCGTCCTCGGGCAGCGGCAGGACGGCGGCGATGGTCTCGTCCTTGTCGAGCGCGGGAAGCAGGTTGACGATCGGGCGCCCGCGGGTGGCCGGGCCGCCTTCGGGGAGCTTCCAGACCTTGAGGCGATAGACCTTGCCGGCGGTCGAGAAGAACAG
>DASTGC010000224.1:0-6071 GCA_035719485.1 Novosphingobium sp. | reverse complement strand
TGAGTGGTGTCAGACCGGCAGGCCGACGTAGTTTTCCGCGATGCTGGTCTGGGCCGCCGTGCTGGATGCGATGTAGTCGAGCTCGGCAACTTGCATCGCCCGCTCGAACACGCCGTCTTCGGGGAAACGGTGCATCAGGCGGGTCAGTGTCCAGCTGAATCGCTCGCTCTTCCACACCCGCGCCAGCGCCCTTGCCGAATAGGCTTCGATCGCATCGGCGTCATGCCGGCGAAACCAGCCGACCAGCGCCTCGCAGGCATAGTGGACGTCGCTTGCCGCGAGGTTTAGGCCCTTGGCTCCCGTCGGCGGGACGATGTGCGCGGCATCGCCGCAGAGCATCAGGCTACCGTGGCGCATCGGCTCGAACACATAGGAGCGCAACGGGGCGATCGATTTCTCGATGGCCTCACCGCGGGTGATCCCGGCGCTGGCCTCCGGCCCGAGGCGGACGGCCAGCTCGTCCCAGATGCGCGCGTCGCTCCAGTCTTCGAGCCGCTCGGTCAGCGGCACGTCGACATAGTAGCGGCTGCGCGTGCGGCTACGCATTGAGGCCAGGGCAAAGCCGCGCTCGTGGTTGGCATAGACGAGCTCGGGCATGCACGGGGGCACATCGGCAAGGATGCCAAGCCAGCCGAACGGATATACTCGCTCCACCTCGCGCGCAGCGCTGGCAGGGATCGCCTTGCGGCTCGGACCGTGGAACCCGTCGCAGCCGACGATGAAGCGGGTTTCGAGTTTCCGGACGCCCCCGTCGACGCGGAAGGTGACGGAGGGGGCCGAACTCTCGATATCGTGCAGCGCCACGTCCTCGGCGCCGTAGATCACTTCGAGCCCACGGGGAGCGGCGGCCTCCATCAGGTCGCGCGTGATCTCGGTCTGGCCGTAGACCACGACCGACCTGCCGGTAAGCTCGGTAACCGGAATCCGGATCAGGCGCTCCCCGTCGGCGAGGTTGAACCCTTCCTCGACCAACCCCTCGGCCTTGAGCCGTGCATCAAGCCCGAGCCGCTCCATCAACCCGACGGTGACCTGCTCAAGCACCCCGGCGCGAATGCGGCCGAGCACGTAGTCGGGCGTCTGCCGCTCCAGCACCACGCAGTCGATCCCCTCGGCGCGCAGCAGGTGGCCGAGCAGCAGTCCGGCCGGCCCCGCGCCGATGATCGCAACCTGGGTTCGGGCAGCCTGCACTCAGGCCTCGACGGCCGTGAACAGCCCAGGATTGGGCGCGGGATGCGGCAGGGTCTGCGGACCGCCGACACCAATGCCCCACTGGTCCATGACCATCGGAGAGGGCGTATGGACCTTATGCTCGTGACTCTCGAAATCGACCTCTTCGAGCTCCGAGGTATACTCGGTGACGAACCCACCCGGTGTGACGAAATAGCTGAACGTGTTGTTGCCCGCAGTATGGCGGCCGGGCCCCCAGCCGATGTCGGTGCCCTTCTGCTTGAGCCGGTGAATCCCGCGCATCATGTCGTCAACGCTCAGCATGTCGTAGGCGACATGATTGAGGCACGGCGGCCCGGGGAGGATGGCCAGGCGGTGATGCGCCGAATTGCAGCGCAGGAAGCACATGAAATCGCCCAGCCAGTCGGAAACCTTGAACCCGAGCACGTCGGTGAAGAACTTCACCAAATCCTGGTGATCTGGCGAATGCAGCACGATGTGGCTGATCTTGACCGGCACGCCTTCCCACCGGGCGAGGTCGCGCTTCGACCCGCGCGCCACATCGGCTGAAATCTCGATCTGGAGGCCATCGGGTGAGAAGAAGCGGAAGCCGTAGCCGCCGCCCGGGGTGGTCAATTCACGCGGTTCGTGGATGATCCTAGCGCCGGCCGCCCTCACCTTCTCGCAGAGCGCGTCGACATCAGCTCGGCTGGCAGTTGCGAGCGCAATCACGTCGAGGCGATTGGCATCAGCCGCGCGCAGGCGCACAACGTGGTGCTCATCGCTGCCGACGGCCTTGAACCAGGCCATGCCGTCGTCGCTGGCAACCGGTTCGAGGCCAAAAACATCGCCGTAATAGGCCTGCTCGGCCGCAAGATCGGCGACTCCGTAGCCGACATAGCGGATTTCGGTGACACGGCTCATGGATCGGTTCCTTCGGGGTCAGGAGGGCAAGTTCAGATAGGTTGGGCAACGACGGCGAACATCTCGCCGGTGGCCTTGTGGTTATCGACCGGGGGGGCGAGGCCGAGCTGGCCCCGGCAGATCGCGAGGCTGGCATTGACGATGTAGGCGCAGCGCTCGAACCGGCGTTCGCGATAGGCAAGCAGCGCGGCCTCGACACTGCCGGCCTTGTTGAGTTCGTCAGCGAGGACGATCGCGTCCTCGACCGCCATGCCGGCGCCCTGCCCGAGATGCGGGGTGGTCGCATGGACGGCGTCGCCGAGCAGGCCGATGCGCCCCTTGCTCCATGGCCCTGTCACCAGCATGCCCTCGAGCGGGCGATAGACCACCTCGGCATCGTCGACGATCTGTTCGCCCAACCCGCGCAGGGCGGGTGCGCAGTTGGCCAGTTTGCCGCGCATGGCGGCGGCGAGCCCCTCCGCGGGATAGCGCGGGTTGCCGGGCTCGGGCGTGGTCACGAACATGTACATGAGCTCTTCGCTCATCGGCACGAGGCCGGCGCCGGTGGCCCCATTGTAGACCTGCAGCGCATCCATGCCGTCCGGGCGCGGCAGGTTGTAGCGCCAGACGGACTGGCCGGTGAACTCCGGGGCCTCTGCCTCCGGCAGGATCATGCCACGGACCTGGCTGTAGACGCCGTCGGCGCCGATCACGAGGTCGTAGGAGGCAGAGGTTCCATCCGAGAGGCCAACCGTGACCCTCTCGCCGTCATCGGCAAAATCGGTGGCGGTCACGCCGAGGCGCAATCGAGCGCCCAGCGCCTCGGCCGTATCGCCGAGCACCTTCTGCAGGGCGCGACGGCCGATGCCGACGTTGGCCGGCTTGCCCTCGACCAGCCTGGGAGCCGGCACGCGAGCGACCCTGGTGCCATCGGGCGCGAAGATCTCCACCGCATCGAAGCCGCAGGCCGCATCTAGGAAGGCATCGAGCACGCCCAGTTGATCCATGGCGCGCACCACATTGGCCTGCTGGATGATGCCCACACCATAGACCGACCATTCCGGGTCACGCTCAAGCAGAGTCACCCGATGTCCACCGCGGCACAGGGCTATCGCCGCCGACAGGCCGCCGATTCCGGCTCCGACAACAAGGACTTCGCAATCTTGCATGAACGCTCTCACCTCGCCCCGCAGGGGCACGTCTCGGGTTGTTGCCGGTCAGGTAAGGCCGATCTTGAAATTCTCCGAATTGTTTGTTTTGATGAAAAATCATTCATCGGACAAATGCTTCATGCGATTCAAAGGCCTTGATCTCAATCTCCTTGTGGCGCTTGAGGCGCTGCTAGAGGAAGCAAGTGTCAGCCGCGCGGCGAAGCGGCTGCACCTGAGCCAACCGGCTGCCAGCGCGGCCCTGCGGCGCCTGCGCGACTGGTTCGGAGACCCGCTGCTGACCGCCGAGGGCAAGCGGCTGATGTTGACCCCTTACGCCCTGCGGCTGAAGTCTCAGCTGCCGGACCTCCTCGCCGGGATCGAGGCCTTCGCCAGCCAGCCGGCCCGGTTCGATCCGGCCACGGCGCACCGCCGTTTCCGCCTGTCGATGTCGGATTTTCTCACCAGCGTGATGCTGGGTCCACTGTCCGGCGCGATCGCCTCGGCCGCTCCGGGGATCGAGCTGGAAATCCTCCAGCCCGATGACAATTCGGCCGAACTGCTCGACCGCGGCGAGATCGACCTGCTGATGATCCCGCAGGAGTTCGTCAACCCGAAAAACCCCTCGCGCTTGCTGTTCGAGGAGCAACACGTGATCGCCGGGTGGAGCGGCAATCCGGCCATGCACCAGCCGATGACCGTCGCCGCCTTCACAGCCGCCGGCCACGTCTCAGTCCGCCTCGGCCAGGTGCTGCGCCTGACCTTCGCCGAAGCCCAGCTGCGCGCGCTCGGCATCGTCCGGCGCGAGGAAGTGATAGTGCCGTCTTTCGCCATGGTGCCGGACCTGCTGGTGGGCACGAATCGCCTTGCGATCGTCCACGAACGGCTGGCGCGCCTTGCCGCGCTGCGCACACCGATTGCGCTGACCCCCCTGCCCTTTCCGTTCCAGCCGATGCGTGAGATGGTCCAGTACCATCGCGCCCGCAAGGAGGACGCGGGCCTCAACTGGCTGCTGGGCCAGATCGACACAGTGATCGCCGCCAGTGCCATCGGCGCTTGACGGGCCGCCGCTTTAATGCGAACATAAATTCTAATAAAGTAGCGGCGCGCTGCCGCCAGGCAAACGGGCCTCGCCGGAACCTCCGCGCAGAGCCGACAGTGGCCGCCGATTGGGAGATCGACGTGCTGCCCCAAATGCCCAAGCTTGCGCCCCTTTCCCTGTCATCCTGCGTGGAATGGCAGTTTCCCGAGGCCGGTCCGCTGGAAGATCGTATCCGCGCCGCCCACGCGGCAGGCCTCGCCGCGGCCGAGTTCCACCTCTGGCGTGACAAGAACATGGACGCCATCGCCGCCGCGCTGGACGAAACCGGCGTGGTCCTGACGGGGGTCTGCGTCGATCCGCGCCGCTCGATCGTCGATCCGGCCGAGCGCGCCGAGATGGTCACCGCCGTGGCCGAAACGATCGCCGTCACCGCCCCACTCGGCAAGCCGCCGCTGATCGTCGCCTCGGGCTTTCGGGTCGAGGGGATGAGCGAGGAAGAGCACTTCGCCAATGCCGTCGCCGCGCTCAGGGAAGCCGCCGGCAGGGCCGAGGAAGCCGGCGTCATGCTGCTGCTCGAGCCGCTCAATACCCAGCTCTTCGCCGCCATGTATCTGGTCAGCACCAGGCTGGGGCTCGACCTGGTCGAGGCCGTGGGCAGCCCCAACCTGCGCCTGCTCTACGATGTCTGGCACAGCGCGGTGATGGGCGAGGACATGGCCGAGGTTCTCGCCGGGCGCATGCACCTCGTTGCTCACGTCCAGTACGCCGACATGCCCGACCGCAAGGAGCCCGGGACCGGCACGCTGGACTGGGAAAAGGTGACCGGCACGTTGCGCGAACTGGGCTACCAGGGCGCCATCGGCCTCGAATGCTTCCCGAGCCTGCCGGCGGAAGAATCGCTCAAGCTGAGCCGGGCAACCCTCGGCCTCTGACAACAATTGCTGCAATCCGGGAGAGGGAATGTGGCTGCAACAAATCGACTGACCTTCGCCGAGCGCCTGAGCTACGGCATGGGCGACATGGGCACCAGCCTTGCCTACAACATGGCAAGCGGATTCCTGCTGTTCTACTATACCAACGTCGTCCACCTCCCGGCGGCCGCGATCGGCACGGTTTTCCTCGTCGCCCGGCTGCTCGATGCGGTGATCGACGTGCTCGTGGGCATCGCGGTCGACAAGACCCGCAGCCGCTGGGGCCGCACCCGCGGCTATTTCCTGTTCACCGCCCTGCCCTATGCGCTGGTCACCGTGGCCCTGTTCCACGTGCCGGGGTGGAGCAAGGGGGCGCAACTCGCCTATGCCTTCGTCACCTTCAAGGCGCTGGGCATCCTGATGTCGCTCCAGGCCATTCCCTATACTGCCCTGATGCCGATGATGACGCTGGACACCGGCCAGCGGCTGAAGCTGTCGGGCATGCGCTCGGTCGGGACCTCGGTTTCGGTGGTGCTGGGAACGGCGGCGACCATGCCGCTGGTCGGCCTGCTCGGCCAGGGCGATGCGCGGCGCGGCTTTGCCGCCGTCGCCACGCTGTTCGCGGCGATCGGGCTGGTCGCCACTCTGGCGCTGTTCCGCAACTGCCGCGAGCGGTACGAGGACGGATCGAGCCCGCGCTTCCCGATCCTGCCCGCAATCGGCCAGATGCTGCGCAACCGCGCCTGGCTGGTCTGCTTCGGCTTCTGCCTGACCTATTTCGTCCGCTTCGGCCTGATGATGTCGGCCACCGCCTATTTCGCGATCGAGGTGATGCACCGGCCCTGGCTGATCTCGGTCATGCTGCCTGCGGTCTCGGGCATGCTGCTGCTGTCGTCCTTC
>DASTGC010000223.1:0-22350 GCA_035719485.1 Novosphingobium sp. | reverse complement strand
GCCATCATTTCGTCGTATTTGGGGCATCGCGAGTCGCGGTCTGGGCGATCGGGTCCAGCCGAGATCGAGGGGCGGCAGGACGTGAAACAGTGCGGGTAGCGGGACCGTTGGACCATTGACGCGAGGGTGGCTGGCCAATGGCCCGAACCATCCTCCCGTCCAACCCGGAGAGACCTCATGAAGAATGACCGCAACCAGAACAGGCAGGGCCGGCAGTCCAGCCAAAATCAGGCCAGCCAGCAGCAGGACAACCTGCGTCAGCCGCAACAGGGCCAGTCCGGCCAGCAGGGCCAGATGGGCGGACAATCCGGCCAGCGACAGCCACAGCAGGGCCAGCCGGGCGACAAAAACAAGCAGTCCGGCCAGCAGCACCAGCAGTCCGGCGGCAAGGGCGGCAGTTCGGGACAACGCAGCTCGTCCGACAAGCGCGACCGCTGATCGCGAAATCTGCAAAGTTAAGGCGCTTCCCTTGGGGGAGGCGCCGTTTCGCGCGTCTCAGCTCTTGCGGCGGGAACGGGATCAGGCGATCAGCGCTTCTTGGGGGCAGTGATCACGAGAGTGGAGGAAGCAAGTCCATGAGCAGTTCGATACTTGGCCGCGCGGCGATCGCCTGGGCCATTGCCGCCTTGGCGCTGACCGGAACCAACCCGGCGGAAGCCCGCACCTGCAAGCGCCTCAACAAGACCGAAGGCGCCGCGGTGGGCGCTGTCGCGGGCGGCGTTCTCGGTGCCGTCCTCACTGGCGGCACCACCGCCGGCGTGCTTGGCGGCGCGGCGATTGGCGGTGTCGGCGGGCACGAGATCGCCCGCACTAAGTACAACAAGCACTGCCGCCGCTACTATCGCCGGTAACTGGCGACAAATTGTCGGCGCCCGGTTCAACCGCGCTGGGGTTGAACCGGGGAAGGCATCCGCCTAGCGCACGAACCCCATCAGGCTGTCAGCGCGGCGACCAGCGCCTTGACCTTCTTTTGCCGCCATTGGGGCGCCGGGGCGACCAGCCAGTAGCCGCGCCGGCATTCCTCCGCCTCGCCCAGCGAGGCGATGCGACCGGCATCGTGCCACGCGCGCGCGAGCAATTCCGGAACACGCGCGCGGCCGAGGCCCGCAGCGGCAGCGCTCAGCGCGAGGCCGGCATCGGCGACGTGAACCAGCGGCTCGCCAGCAGCCTCGCCCCCTGGTTGGGGATCACCCGGCCAGGCGATCCATGGCCCCTCGCCCACCGTCACCCGCAGCGCCGCGCCCAGGGCCACGCCTTCGAGATCTCCCGGGCCCTCGGTCCAGCGGATCGCCAGGTCGAGATTGGCCTCGGTGAAATCGGCGGACTCCGCATCCACCAGGGCATAGCGGACGTCGGGGTGCTGTAAGCGGTAGGCGGCAAGGCGCGGCGCGAGCCAGGTCGCCAACATGTCGCGCGGCGCCGCGATTGTGAACACATGGCTCGCCTGCCCCGCCTGCATCGCCTGGACCGCGTCCTCGAAATGGAGAAATCCGGTCCGCAACGGTTCCAGCCCGGCGGCAGCCTCTTCGGTGAGCTCCAGCCCCTTGGAGGTGCGCCGGAACAGCACCACTCCGAGCAGGTCCTCGAGCGCCCTGATCTGCTGGCCAACGGCAGCAGGGGTTACGGCCAGCTCGTCGGCCGCGCGGGTAAAGGACAGGTGCCGTGCCGCGGCATCGAACACGCGCAAAGCGTTCAGCGGAAGATGGGTACGCTTCATGGCGTCGGTCTAGTCGGGCAAGCCGCCGACCACAACCATCTGCGCAATCAGCCCGCCGTGGCGGGCGCGGCGAGGGGGAAGTAGGGGATCGCGGCCTCGAAGCGGGTTCCATCCGCGCGGCGGAAGGCATAGTGCCCCTCCATCGAGCCCTGCGGCGTGGTCAACGGACAGCCGGACACATAATCGTGGCTGGCGCCGGGGGCGATCAGCGGCTGTTCGCCGACCACGCCATCGCCATCGACGAGAGAGACATGACCGAGCCCATCGGTTATCCGCCAGTGGCGGGTGAGCAGCTGGACCGGCTGGCTCGAATCATTCTCGATCCGGATGTGATAGACCCAGAACCACTTGCCGGATTCGATCCGCGACTGTTCGGGAAGGAAATTGACGGCGACCCGCACGGTTACCCCGTCCGTCATCGCCGCGTGCTGGAATAGCTCCTTCATGGCCGCCATGGGTAATCCTTTCCCTGCGCACGGTGAACCCCATTAAGCAGCCCGAAGTTCCCTTTTTCCACCTTTTCCTCAGCGCATCGACCGCGAATGGTGCGCCCGCCCCGGCTCAGGCGAGAGCCATTCCGGCTGGCGTGACAATCCGCCAGGAAAATCCGTCCGGGGCGTAGTCGGCGGCAACGTCGGCCTGCAGCTTGGTGCGCGGAAGGTCGATGATCAGGCGGCTGCCGAAGCCGGCCGCCTGCGGCGCGGACACCGGCGGACCATCCTGCTCGCGCCAGGTCAGCTCCAGGCCTCCTTCGCGCGAGCGGCGCCAGTTGATCAGAACGCGGCCGGTCGGGAGCGACAGGGATCCGTACTTGACAGCATTGGTGGCGAGCTCGTGCATGGCCATGCCGATGGTCTCGGCCGCGCTCGGGGTCAGCGGGAGCACCGGCCCCTCGCGGCTGACCTGGCCGATGGCCTCGCCGAGGAAACCCAGCTGGACCTCCACCAGTTCGCCCACCGGCACGTCAGTCCAGGCCCGTCGCACCAGCAGGTCCTGGTTCGCGGCCAGACTCGCGATGCGCTGTTCGAGGCGCCGCACGAAATCGGCATTGGCCTGCCGGTCCTCGCCGGCGCGGGCATGGCTGGCCGAACGCCGGGCGAGGGACTGGATCATGGCCAGCATGTTCTTGGACCGGTGGTTGACCTCGAGCATCAGGAGTTCGATCCGCCGCTCCGCCTCGAGTTGCTCCGTGATGTCGGTGTTGGTGCCGAACCAGCAGATCACCGCGCCGGACTCGCTCTTCAGCGGCAGGGCGCGGGACAGGAACCAGCGATAGGTGCCGTCGGCGCCGCGCAAGGGAAAGGTGTCTTCCCAGGCCTCTCCGCTGGCGACATGGCGGACGAACTTCGCCTCGACCGCATCAAGGTGGTCGGGATGGTGGACGCTGCGCCAGCCCCACCCCTTCATGTCGTCGAACCGGGTCCCGGTATATTCGTACCAACGCCGGTTGTACCAGGTGAGGCCGCCGTCGGGACCTGCGATCCAGGCCAGCTGCGAGATGTTGTCGGCCATCAGGCGGAAGCGCATCTCGCTTTCGTCGAGCGCGGCCTTGACGAGACGGGCATCCGAAATGTCGCGAGCGATCTTGCTCGCGCCGATGACCTGCCCCTCGGCATCGTAGACCGGCGACACGGTGACGGCCACGTGGACCTCGCGCCCATCGCGGTGCAGGCGCACGGTCTCGAAGCTGGGCACCCGCTCGCCCGCCCGGATGGAAGCGAGGATGACGTCCTCTTCGGCCTGGCGGTCATCCGGGATGATCCGGCGGATCGAGCCGCCGACCATATCGTGGGCGCGCCAGCCGAAGATTTCCTCTGCGGCGGCGTTCCACGTCAGAACCGTCCCGTCGAGCGTCTTGCCGACAATGGCATCGTGCGAGGACTGGACGATCGCCGCAAGCAGGGCAGCCGGATTGGTGGGCGCGCCTGGGGCCGGCCCATTACCGTGGTCAGACTGTTCCTCGGCCAACGCGTGGAGATCCCGCAACAACAACTCGTCGTAATGTCGGGAAACGGCTGCGTTTCGGCAACGTTCCCGCAGTACTCGAGTTCAGAGCCCGGCTGCGGCGAAGGCCTGATCGAGATCGGCGATCAGATCTTCCGGGTCCTCGAGGCCGACGTTGAGACGCAGCATGCCGTCGCCCACGCCCATGGCCGCCCGGCCTTCCGGGCCCATGTTGTGATGGGTGGACGTTGCCGGGTGGCACATCAGCGAGCGGGTGTCCCCGATATTGTTCGAGATATCGATCAGCTCCAGCGCATCGAGCACGGCCCAGGCCTGCTCCCGGCTGGTGAGATCGAACGAGAAGATCGCGCCGGGCAACTTCATCTGCTTGCTGGCGAGGGCAAACTGCGGATGGCTGGCGAGGCCCGGGTGCATGATGCGCGATACGCGGCTTTCCACGAACTGGCCCACTGCCAGCGCATTGGCGCTCTGCTGGCGCAGGCGCAGGTCAAGCGTCTCGATCCCCTTGAGCACGACCCAGGCATTGAACGGCGACAGGTTCGGCCCGGTGTTGCGCTGGAACGGCAGCAGCTTGTCGTTGATGAAGGCATGCGAGCCGCAGACCGCGCCGGCGAGTACCCGGCCCTGCCCATCCATGAACTTGGTGGCCGAATAGGCGACCACGTCGGCGCCGAAGTCCAGCGGGCACTGGATCACCGGTGAGCTGAAGGCGTTATCCACCACGGTCGTGATCCCGCGCGAGCGGGCAAGGCCGTTGACGAAGGTCATGTCGACCAGTTCCAGCGTCGGGTTGGCCGGGGTTTCGTAGAAGAACACCTTTGTGTTGGGGCGGATGGCGGCCTCCCATTCGCCGTTGACCGTGCCGTCGATCACCGTGCCCTCGATACCGAAGCGCGGGAGCAGGCTATCGACCAGCCAGCGGCAGGAGCCGAACGCGGCCTTGCCGGCGACGATGTGGTCGCCCGCCGAAAGCTGGCACAGCAGGGCTGCGGTCATCGCGGCCATGCCGGTCGCCTGGACGCGGCAGGCTTCGGCGCCCTCGAGCAGGGCGATGCGTTCCTCGAGCATGGCGACGGTCGGGTTCTGCAGGCGAGAATAGGTCATCCCGTCCTGCTCGCCGGCGAAGCGCGCGGCGACCGTGGCGGCATCGTCGTAGGTGTAGCCCGAGGTGAGGAACAGCGCCTCGCTCGTCTCGCCATGCTCGCTGCGCCAGGTGCCGCCGCGAATGGCCTGGGTCGCGGGGCGCCAGTTGTGGGTGATCGAGCGGTCCTGTCCGGTGGTCTTCTTCATGATGAGCGCATTAGGAGCGCCCGCGCCCGGGGGCAAGGCAGTTGCGGCGATGCACCCCAAGCGGCTATCGCGCTGCGCGATGAGGGAACTTCTCGACAAGGTCCGCGCGAGGTTTCTCGCCGCAACGGCCCATCCCCCGCGGGACTCCGATCCATGGCGCTGGTGCGCCGGGATCGCCGCCGCGTTCCTTGGCCTGCTGCTCCTGCGCCTCCACATCCCGAGCCGGATCTATTTCGACGAGGTCCACTACGTGAAGGCGGCCCGGGTGCTGCTCTCGATGGCCAAGCCGATCAATCCGGAGCACCCGCTGGTCGGCAAGGAACTGATCGCCGCGGGAATACTCATCTTTGGTGACAGCCCCTGGGCCTGGCGGATCATGCCCGCGCTGTTCGGAACAGTGGGACTCTACGCCTTTGCCCGCGCCCTCTGGCTGGCGAGCCACCGCCGCTTCGCGACGATCGCCGGCACGCTCCTGCTCGCCACCAGCTTCACCTGGTACGTGATGAGCCGCATCGCCATGCTCGACATCTTCATGGCCAGCTTCGTCATGCTCGCCATGTGGATGCTGGCCGGCGCCATGCGCGAGCCGCGCGAGGGCCGCTGGCGGCTGATCCTGGCGGGTCTGTTCATCGGCCTGGCGCTCGGGGCGAAGTGGAACGCGCTATCGGTGGCGGCGTTGCCGGGGCTCACCTTCCTGGTCATGCGCCTGCGCCAGCACAGGCAGAATTTCATGCTGGCGCCCGAGGGTGCCCCGGTTCCGGGGATCAGCCTTGCCGAGGCAGGGCTGTGGCTCGGCACGCTGCCGCTGGTGGTCTATTTCGCGACGTTCCTGCCCGCATTCTTCTACGATACCAAAGCGATCGATCCGCTGCGGATCGTCGAATACCAGGGCTACATGCTGCAGCTCCAGCACTCGGTGGTGAAGCACCATCCCTACCAGTCGGTCTGGTGGCAATGGGTCCTGGACGCCCGCTCGATCTGGTTTCTCTACGAGAACGTCGACGGCGCCCAGCGCGGGGTCGTCATGCTCGGCAACCCCTTCGCCATGGGCACGGGCCTGCTGGCCTTCGGCTGGGCGCTGTGGGCGGGATTACGCCGCGGCCGCAACGACGCGCTGGCGGCGGCGCTGTTCTACCTCGTCTCGATCGGGATGTGGGTGGCCAACGGCAAGCCGATACAGTTCTACTACCACTACCTGCTGCCCGGGGCCTTCCTGATGGCGTGCCTCGGCCTCGCGCTCGACGAGGTGTGGCGGCGGGAGGATCGCTGGCGCTGGGTGGGACCCGGCGCGGTAGTGACTGCGGCCGCGATGTTCGCGACGTTCTGGCCGATCCTCTCGGCGGCCAAGCTGTGCTGCGGCAAGGCCAGCTTCAACTGGTGGATGTGGTGGAAGGGTTGGCGGTAGGGTTGCCACCCACCAATCGCATCCGCTGGATTTCTCGTGGGACCTACCCCTCCAGCGCCACCACGCCCGGCAGTTCCTTGCCTTCCATCCATTCGAGGAAAGCTCCGCCCGCCGTCGAGATGTAGCTGAAATCCTCGGCCACGCCGGCGTGGTTGAGCGCGGCGACGGTATCCCCGCCGCCGGCGACCGAGACCAGCGAGCCCTCCTTGGTCAGCGCCGCGGCGATCTTCGCCAGGGCCACGGTGGCCGCATCGAACGGGGCCATCTCGAAGGCCCCGAGCGGCCCGTTCCAAACCAGCGTGCGGCAGGTCTTGAGCGCATCGCCCAGCGCTTCGACCGCCTGCGGCCCTACGTCGAGGATCATTTCGTCGGCGGCGACCTCGTGGACGTTGCAGGTCCGCACGCTCGGCGGATTGGCCTGGAATTCCTTCGCCACCACCACGTCGTAGGGCAGGTGGACGGTGCAGCCGGACTTGTCGGCATTGTCGAGGATTTCCTCGGCCGTGGCCTTGAGGTCATGCTCGCACAGGCTCTTGCCGACATCGACCCCGCGCGCGGCGAGGAAGGTGTTGGCCATGCCGCCGCCGATGATCAGGTGATCGACCTTGGTGACGAGGTGCTTGAGCACGTCGAGCTTGGAGGAAACCTTGGCCCCACCCACCACGGCGGCGACCGGCTTCACCGGCTTGCCCAGCGCCTTCTCCAGCGCCTCCAGCTCGGCCTGCATCGAACGCCCGGCATAGGCGGGCAGCACGTGGGCGAGGCCTTCGGTGCTGGCATGGGCGCGGTGCGCGGCGGAGAAGGCATCGTTCACGTAGAAATCGCCGTTGGCGGCGATTGCCTTGACCAGTTCGGGATCGTTCTTTTCCTCACCCTTCCAGAAGCGGGTGTTCTCCAGCACGGCAATGTCGCCCGGGCGCAGGATGCCGATCGTCTGCGCCACCACCGGCCCGGCAACCTCGGGGACGAACATCACTTCCTTGCCGAGAACGGACTGCAGGCAGTCCACCACCATCGACAGCGACTGGGTCGAGACCCGCTCGCCCTTGGGCCGGCCGAAGTGGGCCAGCAGCAGCACCTTGGCGCCCTTGGCGGACAGCTCGAGGATGGTCGGAGCGGCGGCGCGCACGCGGGTATCGTCGGTCACCGCGCCGTCCTGCATCGGCAGGTTGAGGTCCACGCGCACCAGCGCGACCTTGCCGGTGACGTCACCCAGATCGTCCAGCTTCTTGAAGGTGCTCATTCCTCGATCCTTATCTCGTCGCCGATCGCGATCTCGCCGTCTTCCAGCACCCGGCCCAGCACCCCGCCCCGCCAGAACGGCATCAGCGCGGCCTTGAGCCCGGGGGCCACTTCCTCCATCCGGCTGCACGGATCGCACTCGCCGGTTGTCTCAATTCTCAGGCTGGGGCCAATGGCGATCACCGCCCCGGTGCTGCGCGGCAGCCTGAGCCCGCCCACCAGCAGGTTGGCCCGGCGCTCCTGCCACGGCACATCGGCGCCGAGCAGGCGCATGGCTTGCGCCCAGGATTCCTCCTCGATCAGGGAGACTTGCCGCCAGTTCTTCTTGCCGGGCCTCAGCGCCCCGCGAAAATCGCCGCGCAGCCCTTCCTCGCGCGTCACCAGAACGCGCGCGACCGTTTCCATGGGCCCGCGCGGCCGATCGTGCCGCGCAATGCCCATAAGTATCCCCGTCACTCCCCACCTCCGTTCGGTTCGAGCCCCTCGGCAAGCTCGGGGTGAACTTCGATCCGTGGGATCGAAGTCGAGAACCGCGTGACGCGGCGTGTCTCGACTTCGCTCGACACGAACGGATGGGAGTTCATGTCACTCGACACGAACGGGTGGGGAGTCATGGGTCTTAGAGGAACTTCGCCATCGCGCCCGCGGTGTCGAGCATGCGGTTGGAAAAGCCCCACTCGTTGTCATACCAGCTCAGCACGCGCACCAGCTTGCCTTCGAGCACGGCCGTTTCCAGGCTGTCGATCGTCGACGAGTGGGCGTCGTGGTTGAAGTCGATCGAGACGACCGGCTCGTCGGTATAGCCGAGCACGCCCCTGAGCGCGCCATTGGCGGCGGCCTTGAGCAGGCTGTTCACTTCCTCCACAGTGGTGTCGCGCTTGGGCGTGAAGGTGAGGTCGACCACCGAGACGTTGGGGGTCGGCACGCGGATCGACGAGCCGTCGAGCTTGCCCTTGAGGTCCGGCAGGACCTCGCCCACGGCCACGGCGGCGCCGGTGCTGGTGGGAATCATGTTCATCGCCGCGGCGCGGGCGCGGCGCGGGTCGGAGTGGATCTGGTCAAGGATCTTCTGGTCGTTGGTGTAGGAGTGGATCGTGGTCATCAGGCCACGCTCGATCCCGATGGATTCATGCAGCACCTTCGCCAGCGGGGCCAGGCAGTTGGTCGTGCACGAGGCGTTCGACACAATGGTGTGCGCGGCGGTCAGCTTGTCCTGGTTGACGCCGAAGACGACCGTGAGGTCAACGTTCTTGGCCGGTGCCGAGATCAGCACGCGCTTGGCGCCGGCGTCGAGGTGCTTCTGGCCGCCATCGCGGTTGGTGAAGAAACCAGTGCACTCGAACGCGATGTCGATGCCGTTGGCCTTGTGCGGAAGGTTGGCCGGATCACGCTCGGCCGTTACCTGGATGCGCTTGCCGTTGACGATCAGGTCATTGCCGTCGACCTCGACCGTGCCGCTGAACGGACCGTGGACCGAGTCGCGCTTGAACAGGAGCGCATTGGCCTTGGCGTCGGCCAGGTCGTTGATCGAGACCAGCTCGAGATCGTGGTCCGTGCGCTCAAGAATGGCGCGCGCCACATTGCGCCCGATGCGCCCGAAACCGTTGATCGCAACTTTCGTCGCCATGAGAATTCTCCTGCCTGTCTTTGTTAGCCCAACCGGGCGGTGATCTGCGGGACGATCTTGTCCACTGAGAAGCCGAAGTGCTCGAACAATACGTCCGCGGGCGCCGAAGCCCCAAACCGGTCAAGCCCGATGGTGATCCCGTCGCCGACATACTTTTGCCACCCGAGGGTAACCCCGGCCTCGATCGAAACCTTGAGCACGCCGGCCGGCAACAGGTCGGCGCGATAGGCCGCGTCCTGCGCATCGAACAATTCCCAGCTCGGCATCGAGACGACGTCGGCACCGATGCCCTTGCCTTCGAGATCGGCGGCAACCTTGAGCGCGAGTTCGACTTCCGAGCCGGTGGCCAGCAGCACGACCTTGCGGGAAGCTTCCGCCGCCCTGAGGCGATAGGCCCCGCGTGCGCTCTTCAACTCGGTGTCGGAGCGGACCGCGGGCAAGTTCTGGCGGGTGAGGATCAGCGCCGAGGGGCGGTTGGTGTCCTGAAGCGCGAGCTGCCAGGCTTCGGCGGTTTCCATCGCATCGGCGGGGCGGAACACGTTGAGACCCGGGATCATGCGCAGGGACATGGTCTGCTCGACCGGCTGGTGGGTCGGCCCGTCTTCGCCAAGGCCGATGCTGTCATGCGTCAGGACGTAGATCACCTGGGCGTGCTGCAGGGCCGACATGCGGATCGCGTTGCGGGCATAATCGGAGAAGATCAGGAAGGTGCCGCCATAGGGCACCACGCCCCCGTGCAGCGCCATGCCGTTCATCGCCGCGGCCATGCCGAATTCGCGGATGCCATAATAGACGTAGCGACCGGCATAGTCGGCCGCGGTCAACGGCGCGGTGGCCTTGGTCTTGGTGTTGTTCGAACCGGTCAGGTCGGCCGAGCCGCCGACCATCGCCGGGACGCCCACTGTCAGCGCCTCCAGCGCCATCTCGCTCGACTTGCGGGTGGCGACCTTGGGCTGGCTGGCGGCGATCTCGGCGGCGTAGGCGGCAAAGCCGGTATCAGCCGGCAGGTCCCCGGCCATGCGCGCGGCCAGTTCCTTGCCCTTGGGCGAGGCGGCGGCGCGGGCTTCCCAGGCGGCGCGGGCTTCGGCGCCCCTGGCACCCAGCGAGCGCCAGTCGGCCAGGATATCGGCCGGGACTTCGAACGGCGCCGCGCTCCACCCGAGGTATTCGCGGGCGGCGGCGATCTCGTCGGCGCCCAGCGGCGAGCCATGGACATTGTGCCCGCCCTGCTTGTTGGGCGCGCCCTTGCCGATGACGGTGCGGCAGGCGACCAGCGACGGGCGCGGATCGGCAGCCGCCTCGGCGAGGGCGCGCGCAACATCGGCAAAGTCATGGCCATCGCACGAGGTCGTGTGCCAGCCGCTTGCGGCATAACGGCCGAGAATGTCCTCGCTCGTCGACAGGGAGGTATCGCCGTCGATGGTGATCTTGTTGTCGTCCCACAGGACGTTCAGGCGGCCCAACTTGAGCGTTCCGGCCAAGCCCACCGCCTCGTGGTTGATGCCTTCCATCAGGCAACCGTCGCCGGCGATGACCCAGGTCTTGTGGTCGACCAGGTCGTCGCCATAGGTCGCATTGAGGTGCCGCTCGGCCAGCGCCATGCCCACGGCCATGGCGAAGCCCTGGCCCAGCGGGCCGGTGGTGCATTCGACGCCGGGAATGAGGAAGTTCTCAGGGTGGCCGGCGCAGACCGAATCGATCTGGCGGAACTTGCGGATATCCTCGAGCGTGGGGCTGGCGTAGCCGGTCAGGTAGAGCAGCGAATAGATCAGCATCGAGCCATGGCCGGCCGACAGCACGAAGCGATCGCGGTCGGCCCATTTCGGAGCGGCGGGATCGAACTTGAGGAACTGGCTGAACAGCACCGTCGCCACGTCGGCCATGCCCATGGGCATCCCCGGGTGCCCCGAATTGGCCGCCTGCACCGCATCCATCGAAAGCGCGCGGATGGCGTTGGCCATGGTCCCCAATCGGGACGGGTCGATGCTCATGCGATTACGGCTCCAGCGCAGCAAAACGGCGCGCCTTGCGCGCGCGTCGATTCGGATCGTGGCCCTTTCGCGGAGCGGGTGCATCGCGTCAAGTTTGGGGGCCTAACCGCGGGGATTGCCCCACAGTCCAGCAACAGTGGCGCCGTCCCCGCGCCACCGCCCGCGCGCAGCAGCGCTTTGACGCGGCGGGAAATTGCGCTAGCGAAGCAGCCATGACCGGCGAACGAACCGAAACGGCGCTGGCGCGCATCGACGCGGCCATTGCGCGCATCGACCAGGCCTCCAGCCGCGTTGGCGCGCGCACCGGCGAGATGGCCCGCAAGCACGATCACCTGCGCAGCGCCGTCGCGCAGACGCTGCACGATCTCGATCTCCTGATCGGCGAGCAGGAGAGCGGCCAGTGAGCAACGTGAGCCTGCACATCGGCGGCCGCACCTTCACCGTGGCCTGCGCGCCCGGCGAGGAAGACCACATCCTCGGCCTCGGCCGGATGATCGACGAGAAGGTCCGCGCCCTTGGCCCCGGCGCGAACCAGAACGAAACCCGCATGCTGCTGTTTGCCGCGGTGGTCCTGGCGGACGAGCTGCACGAGGCCCGCAACGGCCGGGGCGCTCCGGTAGCACCCCCGCCACCGCCACCGCCGCCCGAGCCAGTAGAGGACGCTGCCCTGGCGGCGAGAATCGAAGCTATTGCCGTGGCGCTCGAAAAATGCGCCGATGCCCTTGAGACGCTGGCCGACGAAGCCTAAGTCTTCCTGCGACGGGTACTGCCCGGTGCGAGCCTTCGAACATCCCTGAGGCTATAAGCAATCCACGGGGGCTGTCCCTGCCCGGACCTTGGTCCGGAATACACGGTCCCCACCTGACGTTGAGGCGTCAGAGGATTTCACGGCAACGGCCCATGGTGGTCCCGTCACCCTTTCGTTTGGTGCGCCCTCCACATCCGTGGAGGGCTTGCGGCACCAGCGCGCAAGGAAAGGCCGGAAGGAGGGGCTACAAGCGCCACCTTGCTCGCAACCAAACACCCCCTATGAAAGCCCCGATGACCGACAAGCCAACCCTGCGTGCCCGCCTCAGGGCCGAGCGCCGCGCCCATGTCGCGGCCTTGCGGGCGAGCACGCGCGCGCTGATCCTGCTCCGGCCGCCTGCTCCCGTGGCGGATCGCGTGCCCGAGGGCTCGACGGTCGGGCTCTACCACGCCACGGCCGAGGAGGCACCGACGCTCGGCTACGCCCGCTGGTTCTGCGAGAACGGCCGCCATCTCGCGCTGCCGTGGTTTGCCTCGCGCGATGCCCCGATGCTGTTCCGCGCCTGGACCGATCCGTTCGAGCTGACGGACCTCGAAGCGGGCCCCTGGGGCCAGCTGCAACCGCGGGCCGACGCAGCGGAGGTCTTGCCGCAAACCGCCTTTGTCCCCCTCCTCGCGTTCACACCCGACCTTCACCGGCTTGGCCAGGGCGGCGGGCATTACGACCGCTGGCTGGCCGCCCATCCGGACACGCTGCCGATCGGCCTCGCCTGGGATATCCAGCTGATCGATTCGCTGCCGATCGAACCGCACGATCGCCCGCTCGCCGCGGTCGTCACTCCCACCCGCATCCATGAAGGAGCCAAGTGATGCGCACCGAACCGACCTGGCGCATCCCTGTTGGCGTGCTGGCGCTGTTTCTCAGCCTGATGCTCTATGGCGCTGTTATCGCGCGCTATGTTCCGCACCTGATCGGCGCCTGGCCGGCCCTTGCGCAGACCCCGGTCTACATTGTCCTGGGCCTGCTGTGGCTGCTGCCGATGCGACGCTTCCTCATCTGGATGGAAACCGGCAGCTGGGGCTGACTTGCGCGCGGCGGCACGGACGCTAGGCTTCGCGTGAAACGACCGTGGAGAGGACCATGCCCAGCCCAGCCGAAACCGTTGAAGCCTTCCTTGCCCGGATCGGAGAGCCCGGCGGTTTCGTCAGCGCCGTGCGCGACTGGTTCACGCCCGAAACCGTTTATGAGAATATCGGCATCAACCGGACTGTCGGGATCGAAGACAACGTCGCATTCGCGGAGCAGTTTATCGCCAGCTCGGGTTCCGTCGCGATCCGCATCGAGACCCTTGTGGCCGCGGTCACGGGGAACAGGGTGCTGACGGAGCGGATCGACAACCTCGTCAATGCCGCCGGGGAGACCACCATGGCGATCCGCGTGATGGGGATCTTCGCGGTCGAGGACGGCAAGATCACCGAGTGGCGGGACTACTTCGACACGGTGCCGTTCAACCAATAGGACCGACACGCAAAAAGGCGCCGGAACCGGCGCCTTGCTTGTTTCCGCAGTGGCAGAAAACTGCCCCAAGTGGCGCGAGTGACGGGGCTCGAACCCGCGACCTCCGGCGTGACAGGCCGGCACTCTAACCAACTGAGCTACACCCGCTCGCCCCTTGGGGAGCCGCGCCACTAGGCCAGCGCAACCGGGCTGTCAACCGCCCTTCGCGGCAAGCGGACCGGCCTGCAATCGGGCCCTCCGCAACTCGCCGCGAAGCGTTCACGCGATAGGCTCAAGACACGGAACAGGACTGCTTCGCGCCGGTTTTCCGGAAGTAAACTATACTTCCGATTGGAGACGAACCATGGGTGAACTGACCGACAAGATGAAGGGCGCCGCCAATTCCCTGACTGGCAAGGCCAAGCAGGCTGCGGGCGAGCGTCAGGGCGATCCGGACCTTGCCGCAGAAGGCCGCGTGCAGGACGCCAAGGGCGGGCTGCAGAACCTCAAGGGCAAGGTGAAGGGAGCCCTTGGCGACAAGATCTGACGGAGTTAACCTAGACTGCGACGGGCGCTGAAATGGCGCTCTGCGGCGCGTAGCCGGTCACGGCGAAATCCTCGATCCGGTAATCGAAGATCGATTCCGGACGGCGCAGCAGTTCGAGCCGGGGGCTTCCGGACGGAATCCGGCTCAACTGTTCGTGAACGAGATCGGCATGATTGCGGTAGAGATGGACATCGCCGCCCATCCACACCAGTTCGCCCGGTTGCAGATCGCATTGCTGGGCCAGCATTCGGGTAAACAATGCGGCGCCAAACAGGTTGAACGGCAAACCGAGCGCGACGTCGCAGCTGCGCTGGTAAAGGAGGCAGGACAAACTGCGTCCGGCCACGTGGAACTGGTAGGTCTTGTGGCACGGCGGCAGGGCCATGCGGTCAAGCTCGGCCACGTTCCACCCTTCCACGATATGCCGCCGGCTACCCGGGTTCTCGCGCAGCGAATGCACCACTTCGGCAACCTGGTTGATGCCCGCGTCGCGCAGGCGGAACAGGCCCGTCCCGTCCGCGCCACCGACCGGCTCATAGACCGGCCAGTCGACCCATTGCTTGCCATAGACCGGGCCGAGATCCCCCCACTCCGCAGCGAATTCAGCATCTGCCACGATCCGCGCGGAAAAGGCTTCACGGGTGATATTGTCGCCAGTCTCGCGGCGATAACGGGCGAGCGGCCAGTCGGTCCAGATCTCTACACCCTGGGTGCAGAGCTTGCGGATGTTGGTGTCGCCCGTGAGGAACCAGAGGAATTCGCGCGCGGCTGTCTTCCAGTAGACGCGCTTGGTCGTCAGCAGCGGAATCTGGCCCTCGCTGAGGTCGAACCGCAATTCGGCGCCGAAGATCGAGCGCGTGCCGACTCCGGTCCGGTCAACCCGTTCGCTGCCTTCGTCCCAGATCCGCCGCATCAGTTCGAGGTAGCGCCACTCGTAGTGCAAGGCGTCGGAATCGAAGGAGGCAGGTTGCAGAACCATCTGCCTTGCATAGCCGGGCCGGCCGAATTGCCAAGCACGCCACCCACCGATACGAACAGCCGCGATGCCCGCCGGCCCGCCCGTGCGATGGAATTCCGGCTGCATCGATCCCGCTCCGGGGCTGGCCGAAGATAAATGAATCTCGCACTTGGCAACCGCGGCATGGCCCCTTATAGGCGCGCTCCTGCCCTGCCCCGGCGATAGCCGCGGCATCCGGTCGGGGAGTAGCTCAGCCTGGTAGAGCACTGTCTTCGGGAGGCAGGGGCCGGAGGTTCGAATCCTCTCTCCCCGACCATACAGAACCAAGCCTGACTGTGGTTTGCGAAGGCGCCCGAGAGGGCGCCTTTTGCATATATGGTGCTATGGTGTCCCATCTCGGCACGGAGTTTCCCGGCGCTGGTGGCCCAAAGGGGCAATTTGCCTTGACGGCGGCTTAACCACGGAACCCGGCGCTTTTCCTCCGGTTCATTGAGCATGAGGAAAGCCGCCAAACCGATCGTCCGGCCACGTCGCTCCTTCATCGGAGCAGCACTCGCCGCCATCTCGCTGACAGTCCTGCCGCAGCCGTTGCAGGCCGCTCCGGCCAGCAGCGCGCCGCCGCAGCACCAGCTGTTCGAGGCAGAACTGATGCGACCGGAGAACGCCGGGTTACGCCAGTTCTACTATTACCGGGACAACCGGCCGCTGTGGACCGCCGCGGGCCAGCTTGGTCCGGCGGCGGACGCGGTCGTCCATCTGGTCGAAACCGCCGGGCTAGACGACATCGCGCCGGACCAGGTCTTCGCCACCCAATTGCGGCAGGCGGTCAGCCGGGCCCGTGCCGAAGGCACGCCCGAGGCGCTCGACGCCGCCGAGCTGGCGCTCTCACGCAGCTTTGCGGCCTATGTCCGCCTGACGCGGGAAACGCCGGATGGTGTCATGCTTTACGAGCACGTCTCGCTCCAGCCGCGCGAACCCGGCGTGGCGCTGGCCCTGCAGGAGGCGGCGAAGGCACCCTCGCTCGCGCAGTATGTGCGGAATATGGGGTGGCTGCATCCGTTCTATGCCCCCATGCGCAAAGCGTTCGAGGAGGCCGGCGGCAGCGAAGCGCCGATGCGCCGAACGTTTCTTGCGAACCTCGCCCGCATTCGCGGCCTGCCGGCGGTTCCGCCGGGTGGGCGCTATGTCCTGGTCAACGCCGCGGCGGCGCGGCTGTGGATGTACGAGGGCGACAAGCCGGTCGATTCGATGAAGGTGGTGGTCGGGCGGACCGACCATCAGACGCCGATGATGTCGGGCTACATCCGCTACGCCATCCTCAACCCCTACTGGAATCTGCCGGCCGACTTCACCCGCGACAAGCTGGCGCCCCGGGTGCTGAAGGGCGGCGCGGCCTATCTGCGCAAGGGCGGGTACCAGGTGATGTCCGACTGGACCGAGCATGCGACGCTGGTCGACCCGCAGAAGATCGACTGGATTGCCATCGCTGCCGGGGCAACCGACCTGCGCGTGCGCCAGCTGCCGGGAGCGGCCAATTCGATGGGCCGGGTCAAGTTCGAGTTTCCCAACCAGCTCGGCATCTATCTTCACGACACGCCCGAGCAGGAACTGATGGGCAAGGAAACGCGGCTCTACTCGTCCGGCTGCATCCGGCTGGAAGATGCCCAGCGGCTCGGACGGTGGCTGTTCAAGGGAGCCATGCCCGCGGCAGCCGAGCCGGAGCAGCGCGTGGACCTGCCCCAGCTGGTGCCGGTCTACGTCACCTACCTGACCCTGCAGCCCGAAGCCGACGGCCAGGTGATCGTGCTGGGCGATCCCTATGGACGCGACGTGCCGTCCGAGCCCGCCCTGGCGGCGCAGTCCGGCGGGTTCAAGGCCTCGCGCTGAACCGATCGGCGCGGGCCTTCGCCTGACCAAAAAAAGCCGGGCGAAGCGTTATGCTTCGCCCGGCCATTTTTTACCGCATTGCGGCGATCAGCCGCGTTCGCCGGCCTTGGGCGCCACGGCAGGCGGCGGCGGAGGCGGGGGCGGAGGCGTGTAGGTCGGCTCAGCCGCCGGCGGCGGGGGGGGCGGCGGGGGCGGCGGCGGCGGAGCCGGGGCCACTTCCGGAGCGCGCTCGCCACGACCGAACTTGAAGGTCACGCCGGCAAGGACGCTGTGCGAGCGGAACCGCGCAGAGACCGGATCGAGGTCACCATGGTAGTTGAAGCGACCGGCATCGAAGTAACGATACTTCAGGCCGACATCGACGCTGGGCGAGAGCGGCATGCGAACCCCGGCAAGCAGCTGCCAGGCGAATGCGCTGTCCTTGTCGCGATAGTCGCCCGCCACGCCCGGTGCGCTGGAGGTCAGCGAATAGCTGGCCTTGTTCCAGGCAACGCCGGCGCCGCCGCCGACGAAGAAGTTCAGCCCATCGGACGGACCAAAGTCGACCAGCGCATTGGCCATGGCCGAATAGACCGCATTGTGCCCGCGATGGATGAAGGTGCCGTTGGGCTGAGCCGGATTTTCGGCAAGCGTCTTGCCGGTGTTGACGCGGGCCCACTTGTAGCCGCCCTCGGCCTCGAGCCGGAACATGCCGAAATCATAACCCACGTTCACATCGCCATCGAAGCCGGGGCGCATGTGGACGCGGTAGGGATCGGAATAGACCGCAGGTGGGGTCGGGTTGAAGGCCGCATTGAGGCCGCTGTAGTCAATCGCGCGGGGGAAGGTCACACCGGCGTCGATGCCAACGTAAGGCCCGGTGTCTTGCGCAAAGGCCGGAGCCCCGACGGTACCGGCCAATGCCCCAGCTATGATGGCTAACTTCCTCATATAATTACCTTTCTTTACACGAGAGTCAGGGCGCATGAGGGTGTCGCCCGTGCCCGCGGCCTGAACGGAACATGGCCCGGAGCGTTCCGGGACAGGTCCACTTCCCCGGATTCCTGTTGCAGTTCCGCAACAGTGGCGCGGCCACGAAGAGCTCAAGAGCGCTCGCCACCGCCTTGTTTGGCACGTCCGCCTTCCTGTGGTTGCGATGGCCCTCAGGCGAATTGCAGGAGCACTGGCCAAGACGAACGTCTTCATGCATCCAGAGTGGCCGCGCCTCAGGCATGGCCGTCACAAAGCAGGTCAGGTACGGCTCCAGGAGTGACACAATCAATCACGTGACCGGCACGGTCACATCACGGATCGGAAAGGATGAGTTGTGGACGGACGCTTGAGGGACAAGGCGATAATCGTGTTCGGTTGCGCGAGAGGGATCGGGGCGGCCACAGTGCGGCGGCTAGCTGCCGAGGGGGCACGGGTCTGTGCAGCCGACATCAACGCGGTCGGAGCCGAAACACTGGCGACGTCAGTAACCGAAAGCGGTGGCAGTTGCTTTAGCGCGGCAATCGATATCGCCGACGAGCAATCGGTCAGCGCGGCCGTGACGGCGGCGACAAATCGCCTGGGCGGCCTCGACGGCGCTCACATCAACGCGGCAGACCTGCAATTGCTGGTCGGCGACAGCAATGCGCTGGAGATGGACCTTACCACCTTCGACCGCTCACTCGAGGTGAACCTGCGGGGCCATCTCCTGTGCACCCGCGCCGTGTTGCCGCACCTGGTCGCCCGCGGCCAGGGCGCCATAGTCTACACGAGCTCCGATGCCGCGGAGCTGGGGGAGGCAATCCGCCCTGCCTATGCGGTAACCAAGGGTGGCATCAATTCGTTGATGCGCCATGTCGCCCGGCGGTGGGGACCGGAGGGGGTCAATGCCAATTGCGTAGCGCCAGGCTTCGTCCACACCCCGGAGGGAAAGGCCAGCGGCTTTCCGCCACCCCAGAATGTGAAGGACCAGCTCGCCCGCATCCCCGGAACGCGCGTCGGGCGGGTAGAAGACATTGCCGGAGTTGTTGCCATGCTGCTTTCCGACGACGGGCAATGGATCAACGGGCAGGTCTATCACGTAAATGGCGGGGCCCTGATGCACTGACCTTAGTTGACCGGTGTCGTACGGCTGATCGATGCAACAGGAGTTCGGATTGTCATTACTGAAAGAGGCGGGGCTGGCAATTCTGGCCCTTGCGGCATGCTGCAGCTCGGCGGCATCGGCAGGCGAAATTGCGCTGACGTTCGATGACATGCCGGGCATCGACCTGCCCGATCCCGCCTATGTCCACCGGATCAACCGGGACCTGCTAGCGGGACTTCAGCGGCACCAGTTCACCGCGACTGCCTTCGTCAATGCGGGCAAGTTCGAGCAATTGCGCGATCCCAGGGGCGCGGCGTTTCTTCGCACCTGGCTGCAGGGCGGCATGGACCTGGGCAACCACACCTATTCGCACGAATCCGTGAATGCGCTGGGCGCCGATGCCTTCATGGCCGATGTCATCAAGGGCGAGCCGGTGCTACTCCAGGCACTCGCTGGCCGGCACCGCGCGTTGCACTGGTTCCGCTTTCCCGACCTCGAAACCGGGGCTGACGCGGCGACCAAGCGGAGCGTGGAAGAGGCGCTCGCCGCCCGCCACTATCGCTCCGCGCCGGTAACGATCGACCCCGACGACTGGCAATTCGCCGAGCCTTACGACGAGGCTGTCCTCCATCACGACAAGGCCCGCCAGAAGCAGATCGCCGGCGAGTACATCGCCCACCTGGCCGAGGCGATCGACTGGTCGCGCAAGGCATCGAACGCGCTGTTCGGGCGCGAGATCGCCTTCATCATCCTCCTGCACGACAGCAAGCTCAATGCCGACCACATGGACTCCGTGGCAAGGGTCCTGGGCGAACGCCACCTGCGCGTGGTGAGCCTCGACGAGGCCATTCGGGACCCGGCCTATGCGACGCCGGACGGCTATGTCGGACCCGATGGCATCGAATGGCTCGAACGCTGGTCGCGCACGCTCGGCCGGACTCTCCCGTGGGACGACTACCCCGATGTGCCCGCCGACATCGTGGCCGCCTATGACCGGATCGAACACGACCAGTCGTGCCGCAATCCGCTCCAGCCGCGCCGGTGCCCCGGCGGCTCGTGAAGCGGGAGGGCGCAGCGCTGTCACGACCAACGTGAGCCGGAACCCGCCATCCCCTCGTGCCTTGTTAGGACAGTGGCGCGCCAGTGCGTCGCCCTCTCTCCAGCGACCCGAGGAGCAATTCATGGCCACCCAGACCTACACCGACGCGATCGCCCTGCTGAAGGCGGACCATCGCAAGGTCGAGGACCTGTTCGAGAAGTTCGAGTCCGCGCGTGCGGCATCGAAGCAGAAGCTCGCCGAGGAAATCTGCAACGAACTGAAGATCCACACGATCATCGAAGAAGAGGTCTTCTACCCCGCGCTCAAGGGCAAGATCGAGGAAGATACCTGGACCGAGGCCTATGTCGAGCATGACGGCGCCAAGGTGCTCGTCAACGACATTGCCGCCGGTTCGGCCGAGGACGAATTCTTCGATGCCAAGGTCCATGTCCTCTCGGAGGACATCAAGCACCACGTGCGCGAGGAAGAGCGCCGGCAGGAAGGCATGTTCGCCCAGGCGCGCGAGGCCGGCGTAGACCTGGTTGCCCTCAAGGACCAGATGCTCGCCCGCAAGCAGGAGCTCATGGCCATGGCCAAGAACGGCGGCCTGCCGCCGGCCGAGGTCAAGGTGCTGCAGGTCCCCTGACGCTATCCGCCCCGCAGCAACTGCACGCCGTAGTCCCGCTCGAACAGGTAGAGCAGCAGGCGTGCCGCCTCGCCGCGGTCGCCGGTGAGGCCGCCGTCCCGCTCCATCAGCAACCGTGCGTCGTCATGGGCGAGCGGCAGCAGTTCGGAAATCTGTTCAAGCGAGGCGACGCGGAACGGGGTGTCGCCAGACTGGCGGGTGCCGAGCAGTTCGCCGCCGCCCCGCAGACGCAGGTCTTCCTCGGCGAGGCGGAAGCCGTCCTGGGTCTCGCGCATCAGGGCCAGCCGTTCGCGCGCGACTTCGCTCAGGGCATCGCCGCGCAGCAGGAGGCAGGTTGACTTTCCGGCGCCGCGGCCGACACGGCCGCGCAGCTGGTGCAACTGGGCAAGGCCGAAGCGCTCGGCCTGTTCGATTACCATCAACGTGGCGTTCGGCACGTCGACCCCGACCTCGATCACGGTCGTCGCCACCAGCAGCTTGGCCTGGCCGGTGGCGAAGCGCTCCATCGCCGCGTCTTTCAGTTCGGGCTTCAACTGGCCATGCACCAGCACTGCATCTCCGCTGAACCGCGCCTGCAACTCGGCGAACCGCGCTTCGGCAGCGGCGAGGTCATCGGTCTCGCTCTCGCGCACCATTGGGCAAACCCAATAGGCCTGTTGCCCGCCCGCCAGATGCCGCTCCAGTGCACCGATCACGTCGCCCATCCGTTCCAGCGCCACCACCCGGGTGTCGATCGGCTGGCGGCCGGGCGGCATCTCGTCGAGCCGGCTGACATCCATCTCGCCGTACTGGGCAAGAGTCAGGGTGCGCGGGATCGGGGTCGCGGTCATCGCCAGGCAATGAGGGGTGCGCCGCCCCTGCAGGGAATTCTGGCCCTTTTGCGTCAGCATCAGGCGCTGGCCGACGCCGAAGCGGTGCTGCTCGTCAATCACGACAAGGGCGAGGTTCCGGTAAGTGACGGTGTCCTGGAAAATGGCGTGGGTCCCGACGCAGATGTCGATCGAACCGTCGAGCAGGCCCATCAGGATCGATTCCCGAGCGCGGCCCTTGTCGCGCCCGGTGAGGATGGCGATGGTGACGCCGGTTCCCGCCGCCATGCGGGTGAGCGTGGCATGGTGCTGGCGGGCGAGGATTTCGGTCGGGGCGAGCAGGGCAGCCTGGGCGTTGGCCTCGACCGCGACGAGCATGGCTTCCAAAGCGACGACGGTCTTGCCCGCGCCAACGTCGCCCTGCAAAAGCCGCAGCATGGGCGATGCCTGGGCCATGTCGCCTTCGATCTCGGCAATCGCGCGGCGCTGTGCCCCGGTCAGCCCGAAAGGCAGCGACAGCTTCGCGCGCAGCCGCCCGTCGCCGCGCAGGCTCTGGCCTACCCGCGCCCGGTTGGCATTGCGCACCAGCAACAGGGCCAGGCTGTTGGCGAGCAGTTCGTCGTAGGCCAGCCGATCGCGCGCCGCCTTGTCCTCGCCGCGATGGGCCGCGATCATGGCCGGCTTCCACGCGGGCCAGCCCACGCGCGCGAGCAAGCCGGGTTCGATCCATTCCGGCAGGTCCGGCAAGTGCGCGAGCGCCTGTCCGACGAGGACCGCGATCCGCCCCTGGGTCAGGCCTTCCGACAGCGGGTAGACCGGTTCGCACAGTGTCCCCAGCGCCACCGCGCCATCCTCGGCGACATGCTCGGGATGGACGATCTGCAGTGTCTGACCGTACTGGTCGAGCCGCCCGGCAATCCAGCGCG
>DASTGC010000222.1:0-4235 GCA_035719485.1 Novosphingobium sp. | reverse complement strand
GCGCGCTTCCGCTGCCGAGCTGGAAGCTGCGGGCCAGTCCTCGATGTTCGGTGATCCCGCGCCCGCGCCGACACCCGTCGCCTCCGCCCCCGCTGCCCCATCGCCTGTCGTCGCCGCCGCACCAACGGCACAGCCCTACCGTGTCCTCGCCCGCAAATACCGCCCGCAGACATTCTCGGCCCTGATCGGCCAGGATGCGATGGTGCAGACGCTCGCCAACGCGATCCGCCGCGACCGCCTCGCCCACGCTTTCCTGATGACCGGCGTTCGCGGGGTGGGCAAGACCTCCACCGCCCGCCTCATCGCCAAGGCGCTCAACTGTGTCGGCGCTGACGGGCAGGGCGGCCCCACGATCGATCCCTGCGGCGTCTGCGAGCCCTGCCGCGCCATCGCCGAAGGCCGCCATATCGACGTGATCGAGATGGACGCCGCCAGCCACACCGGCGTCGACGACGTGCGGGAGATCATCGAGGCCGTGCGCTATGCCGCCGTCTCGGCGCGCTACAAGATCTACATCATCGACGAAGTCCATATGCTCTCGCGCAACGCGTTCAACGCGCTGCTCAAGACCCTGGAAGAGCCGCCCGCCCACGTGAAGTTCCTCTTCGCGACGACCGAGGTGGACAAGCTGCCGGTCACAGTTCTCTCCCGCTGCCAGCGCTTCGACCTGCGCCGCATCCCCTCCGGTCTGCTGGCCGATCACTTTGCCCGCATCTGCGCCGAAGAAGGCGTCGATGCCGATGCCGAAGCCCTTGCGATGATTGCCGAGGCGGCCGAGGGGTCGGTCCGCGACGGCCTGTCGATCCTCGATCAGGCGATTGCCCATGCCGACCTGGCGGGGACTGCAGATGACGGGGCAGGGCGGGTCACCCCGGCCCAGGTCCAGGAGATGCTCGGACTCGCGGACAAGTCGGTCCAGCGCAAGCTGCTCGCCACCCTGCTCAATGCCGATGCCCCGGGGGTCCTGGAACTGGTCGATGCGCAGTTTGCGCTCGGGGTTGAGCCGCTGGCCCTGCTGCGCTCGCAGCTGGAGCTGGTCCATCGCATCACCGTTGCCCAGGTCAGCCGCAGTGGCGCCCGCGCGATCTCGCCGGAAGAACGCGCTGCCATCGACGAATGGGCCGGCAGGTTGACCGCCGCCCAGCTTCACCGCCTATGGCAGCTCCTGCTCAAGGGCTTCGAGGAAGTCCGCTCCGCGCCCGATCCGCTGGTCGCCGCGCAAATGGCCCTGCTGCGCGTGCTCCACGCCGCCGAACTGCCCGATCCCGGCCAGCTCGCCCGCAAGCTGGAGAGCCTTGCCGCCAATCCGGGAGCCTTGGCAGCAGCCGCTGCGCCGGCCAGTCCCGACGGTGCTCCAGCCGCCACCGTTGCTGCGCCGTCGGCGGGCTGGGCCGAGCTGGTCGAGCGCGTTGAGCACAACTCGCCGATGATCGGCGCGAGCCTGCGCCTTGGCGTGCGGGTGGTCAGCCTTGCCGCCGGACACCTGCGCTACCAGCTCGCCCCGGGACTGGCGCCACTCAGCGATGCCGATATGCGCAAGGCACTCGATGCTGTCACCGGCCTTTCCTGGCAAGTGGAGCGCGTCGCCGAGGGCGAGGCCATGCCCAGCCTAGAGGAGACCCGCGCCGCCGCCGAGAGCGAGGCTCGGGAGAGCCTGCGTCGTTCACCGCTGGTAGAGGCCGCCTTTGCGGCATTCCCCGGCGCCGAGCTGATCGAGGAAGAAGCCGCATCGCCCCATGGTGAGCGCAATTGGAGCCGCAGAGCATGAAGTCGATGGAAGAGATGATCCAGGCCGCCCAGAAGGCTGCCGAGACCATCCAGAAGCAGATGAACGAAGCCCAGGGCAAGCTGGACCAGATCGAGGTCGAAGGCGCTGCTGGAGGAGGCCTTGTCAAGATTCGCTGCTCGGCCAAGGGCCGGGTGATCGGCGTCGCGATCGATGACAGCCTGCTCGTCCCGTCTGACAAGGGCATTCTCGAAGATCTCGTCGCTGCAGCCTTCAACGATGCCCGCGCCAAGGCCGACCAGGTTGCGGGTGAGGAAATGGCTCGCATGCAGCAGGGCCTTGGCCTGCCACCGGGTTTCAACTTCCCGGGACTAGGCTGAGGCCTGGCTGGCTGGGGGGCATCCACAGGCAGCCTCGTCCCGGCCATTGCACGGTTCAGGGGTCCTCCCCATATCTCGCTTCAAATCGGGTCAATCTTGACCCTGCTAGGGCCCCGTTTCGGCTAGACACCGGACAAGGCCGCAGAACGGACGGACATGGAAAAGCTTACTCTCCCCTTGCTGCCCCTGCGCGATATCGTCGTATTCCCGGGGATGGTCGTGCCGCTCTTTGTCGGGCGGGAAAAGTCGGTCGCCGCGCTTGAGGCAGCGATGGCCGCTTCGGGTTCTTCCGAAGAAGAAGAAGGCGCCGCAGGGACCAAGGATATTTTCCTTCTCGCCCAGCTTGATCCAGGTTGCGACGATCCACAGGCCGACGATCTCTACGATACCGGCGTGATCGCCACCGTGCTCCAGCTGCTCAAGCTGCCCGATGGCACGGTGCGGGTCCTCGTCGAAGGCACCCAGCGTGCCCGCCTCGTGGGGATCGACGAAGGCAAGACCATGCTCACCGCCACGGTTGAAGTGGTCGCCCCGGTCGTTTCCACCGGCAGCGAAGTCTCGGCAATGATGCGCTCGGTGGTCGATCAGTTTGGCGAATATGCCAAGCTCAACAAGAAGCTTTCGGCCGAATCCGGCGATCAGCTGCGCGATATCGACGACGCCTCCCGCCTCGCCGATGCCGTCGCTGCCCAGCTCGGCGCCAAGGTGGCCGACAAGCAGGCCCTGCTGACTGAAAACGATCCGCTGCGCCGGCTGGAGATGGTCTATTCCTTCATGGAGGGCGAACTCGGCGTGCTCCAGGTGGAGCGTCGCATCCGCGGCCGCGTCAAGCGCCAGATGGAGAAGACCCAGCGCGAGTATTACCTCAATGAGCAGCTCAAGGCGATCCAGTCGGAACTCGGCGGCGATGGCGAAGAGGCCAACGAAGTCGCCGAACTGGCCGAGAAGATCGAGAAGCTGAAGCTCTCCAAGGAAGCACGTACCAAGGCCGTGTCCGAGCTCAAGAAGCTCAAGACCATGCAGCCGATGAGCGCGGAAGCAACCGTCGTGCGCAACTATCTCGATGTCCTGCTTGGCCTGCCGTGGGGCAAGAAGTCCAAGCTCAAGAAGGACATCGCGGCCGCCCAGGCCGTGCTCGACGCCGATCATTACGCGCTCGACAAGGTAAAGGACCGCATCGTCGAATACCTTGCCGTCCAGGCGCGGATGAACAAGCTGAAAGGCCCGATCCTGTGCCTCGTCGGCCCTCCGGGCGTCGGCAAGACCTCGCTCGGCAAGTCGATCGCCAAGGCCACGGGCCGCGAATTCATCCGCCAGTCCCTCGGCGGCGTGCGCGACGAGGCCGAGATTCGCGGCCACCGGCGCACCTACATCGGGTCGCTCCCGGGCAAGGTGGTGTCCAACCTGCGCAAGGCCGGGACCTCGAACCCGCTTTTCCTGCTTGATGAGATCGACAAGCTTGGCCAGGATTTCCGCGGCGATCCCGCCTCGGCCCTGCTCGAGGTGCTCGATCCCGAACAGAACGCCAAGTTCCAGGACCATTACCTGGAGGTGGACTATGACCTGTCCGACGTCATGTTCGTCTGCACGGCCAACAGCCTCAACCTGCCCCAGCCCCTGCTGGACCGCATGGAGATCATCCGGCTCGAAGGCTATACCGAGGACGAGAAGGTCGAGATCGCCGAGCGCCACCTGGTCGCCAAGCAGGTCAAGGCCCACGGCCTCAAGAAGGGCGAGTTCACCCTCACGCAAGCGGCCTTGCGCGACCTGATCCGCTACTACACCCGCGAAGCCGGCGTGCGCACGCTGGAGCGCGAGATCGCACGCCTTGCCCGCAAGTCGCTGCGCCGCATCCTCGAAGGCAAGGATGCAGCGGTCACCATCACCCCGGAAAACCTCGCCGACTATGCCGGCGTGCGGAAATTCCGCCACGGCATCTCGGATACGGAGCACCAGGTCGGTGCCGTCACCGGCCTCGCCTGGACCGAGGTCGGCGGCGAGCTGCTGACGATCGAGAGCGTCACCGTGCCGGGCAAGGGCGCGGTCAAGACCACCGGCAAGCTCGGCGAAGTGATGAGCGAGAGCGTCCAGATGGCGTTCAGCTTCGTCAAGGCGCGGGCTCCGGCCTA
>DASTGC010000221.1:0-6204 GCA_035719485.1 Novosphingobium sp. | reverse complement strand
GCAGCCTATTCGCTGGTGGCCGACAGCTTCCGGGCCGGGCAGCGTGGTAAGGCGCTCAGCATCCTTAGCGTGGCAACGGGGCTCGGCGGTGCGACTTCCAAGGTGATGGGTGGCGCGCTCCTCACCATCTGGAACGGAACCGATTTGATTACCCTGCCGCTGGTGGGGCACCTGGAAATGTGGCGCGCAGTCTTCCTCGTGACCGGCCTGCCCGGTTTCGTGGTTGCGCTGCTGATGCTGGCTTTGCGAGAACCGGGCCGAATTATACCGGCAGCCGGGCAAGCGCAGTTGAGCGATTTTGCGGGCCACGTGCGGCGCAACTGGCGCCTGTTCTTGCCGCTTTATATGTCGTTTTCGGCGGTGTTTTTCTTTACCTACGGGGCGGTGCTGTGGTCGCCCACGGTGCTGTCGCGGATCTATGGCTTCGCGCCAGGGACGGCTGGCATGGCTTCGGGTACGTTCCAGATGGGGGGCTCGATATTCGGAACGATCATTGCCGGGGTGGTCGGCGATTTCCTGATCACCCGAAATGCGAAGCACGGCCGCCTACGCATTTGGCTAATCGGTCTGATTCCGGTGCTGATCGCCGCCATGCTCCTCGCCCTGCCCGGGGCCAAATTCTACCTGATCGGTTTCGCCCTGACGATGTTTACCACTTCCCTGCTCATCGGAGTCAGCTATCCGGCGCTTTACGATGCGGTCGAGCCTAGTATGCGCGGCCGCGCCCTCGCGCTCTACCTGTTCCTGGCCAATGTTTGCGGGATTGGCGGCGGCAGTTCCGGCGTCGCGCTGATCACCGATCATGTGCTGAAAGATGAAAAGCTGCTTAACTATTCGGTGGCGATCGCGGTGCTCGGAGCGGCACTGTTTTCGGGGCTGATGGCGATTTTAGCTCTGCGGCGCTACGAGGCGGTCCGGCTTGACCTGCAGCAGCAAAATGCGTCTGCCGTGATCATGCCTTAGCGGTTACCGGCTGCGGGGCGGCTTCGTGCCGATCACATCGGGCATAGCTGTGTAGGCGCGGCCCGTCGTTCGGCCTATCGTCAACAGGCAAGACCGCTTCGGTACAGGGAACGGGCATGCACAATGGTTCCGATACGGACAGGGCGGCGGCCATGCTGGCGGCGCTGTGCGCAACCGATGAGGGCCGCAGCAGCCTGGCCGATCCGCAGGTGACGGAGGCCAGGTCTCGGCCGGGCATCGACCTTGCGGGCATGCTTGACGTCATCATGGACGGCTATGCGACCCGGACCGCGTTCGGGGAGCGAGCAACGGAATTGAGAACCGACCCGGCGGGCGGCCGCTCCCTGCGGGTCAGGGTCGCTCGGTTCCGAACGGTGACCTATGGCGAGCTGCAAAGCCGGATCCGCGCCGTTGCGGGCTTCTGGCAGCAATTCGACCGCGAGCCTGACGCAGCCGATGACTTTGTCGGGCTGCTTGGCTTTGCCAGCATCGACTACATGACGGCGATGCTGGCGACCCTGTATAGCCGCAAGGTGCTTATGCCCTTACAGGCAAACGGGCAGCCGAAGCAGCTGCGCACGATCCTTACCGAGACGCGGCCGCGGTGGTTGTTTGCCGGCAAGGAACAGCTCGATGCCGCGGCCGACGTCATTATCGAGGGCCATGTCCCCCAACGGCTCATTCTGCTCGACCATTTCTCCGATGATGACAATGACCGGGCGGCCCTTGCCGCCGCACGCCAGCGCCTGGCAGCCGCGGGCCTGCCCGACGTGGTCCTTACCCTTGACGAGGCGATGGCACTGGGCCGGGATGTGCCGCTCGCGCTCCCGCCTGCATCGAGAGATCCCGGCAAGCGCCTGGCGATGATCAGTCACACCTCGGGCAGCACCGGCAGTCCGAAGGGGGTGATGCAATCGGAAGAAAGGCTCAAGACCGCGCTGAAGGCCCGCTCCGACGGTCCGCTGATCGTGCTCCACTACCTGCCGATGAACCACGGCTTCGGCCAGACCGGCGTGTACCGTTCCCTCGGCAATGGCGGTGCCTGCTATTTTACGCGGCATGACCTTTCCGAATTCTTTGAAGACATGCGGCTGGTCCGGCCGACCACGGTGTCGCTCATTCCGCGCCTGTGCGAAATCCTGCACAGCCGTTTTCAGCTGGAATACGGCCGCCGCGCCGCGAACGGAGAGGATCGGGCGGAACTGCGCGACGAAATTCTCCGGCGGATACGGGAGGAGGACCTCGGCGGCCGCTTGCTGCGGGCCACCTTCGGCTCGGCCCCACTGCCGACGCCGCTCAAACTGTTCACCGAGGAGCTGCTGGGTATTCCGCTCAACGAAACCTTCGGCTCGTCCGAGGCGTCGGGCATCCTGATGAACGGCAAGGTGCTGCGCCCGCCGATCCTTGACTACAGGCTCGCCGACGTTCCGGAGCTCGGCTACCACACGACCGACAAACCCCATCCGCGCGGCGAGCTTTGCGTTCGGTCTGCATCGATGATGCTGGGCTATTACAATCAGCCGGCACTGACCGCCGCTGCCTTCGATGCAGACGGATATTACCGGACCGGTGATATTATGGCTGAGGTCGAACCGGATCGACTTGTTTATCTGGACCGGCGAAACAACATCCTGAAGCTGGCGCAGGCCGAATTCGTGGCGGTCGAGCGCCTCGAGGGGCTGTTCTCCGGCGGTTCACCCCTGATCTCGCAAATCTACCTCTATGGAACGAGCCTGCGCTCGTTCCTGTTGGCGGTGGTGGTCCCTGATGCGGCGATGGCGGCGCAAGCGGATCTCGATCGCGACGCGAAGCAGCTGCGCGCCGCCCTCAGCGGGGCTCTCCGAGAGGTCGCGGGGCGAGAGGGTTTGCAACCTTACGAGGTGCCCCAGGACTTCCTCATCGAGCAAGAGCCCTTCTCCAGCACGAACGGGCTCCTGACGCACACCGGCAAGCTCGCGCGTGCGGAGTTGCTGGCGCGTTATGAGTCCGCGCTCGAACAACTCTATGATCGCATTGCCGCACGCCAGACGGGTGAGATCGACCGGCTGCGCGCGTCGGGCAATGCTGGGCCGGTGATCGACACTCTCTGCGCTGCCGCGAAGGCCACGCTCGGCATCGAGGAGGTTGATCTCGGACAGGACCCCAGCTTTCCCGAATTGGGCGGGGATTCCCTCTCGGCCCTCCATTTCTCGCTCCTCCTCGAGGAAATATTCGGCGTTGCCGTCCCCGTCAGCCTGATCACCGGCCCGGCCGGGACCCTGCGCCGGCTGGCGGCGTACGTCGAGAGCGCGGGCGACCGGCGTGACCGGCCGACGTTCGCCTCGGTTCATGGCGAAGGCTCCCCCACCATCAGGTCTGCGGACCTTAGCCTCGAGAAGTTCCTCGAGCGCGATGTAATCGATGCGGCCGTCGCGGTCCTGCCCGTCACCGCCGATCTGCGGACCGTGTTCATCACCGGCGCAACCGGCTTCCTCGGCCGCTTCCTGTGCCTTGAATGGCTCGAACGAATGGGGCGCTGCGGCGGCAAGGTGATTGCTCTGGTGCGCGGGCGCGATCAGGCCGACTGTGAGCGGCGGCTGGCCAAGGCGTTCGACAGCGGTGATCCCGACCTTTCCCGGCGTTTTACCGAGCTCGCCGCCGATCACTTGGAGGTGCTGAGCGGCGATCTTGCGGCGTTCCAGATGGGCCTGGCTCCCGAGGCATGGCAGCGTTTGGCGGCATCGGTCGATCTGATCGTCCACCCGGCCGCGCTGGTAAACCATGTTTTGCCTTATCCGCAGCTGTTCGAGGCCAACGTCGTGGGCACGGCAGAGATCGTCCGGCTGGCGATCACGACCCGACTGAAGCGGGTGTGCAACATCTCATCGGTTGCAGTTGCGTTCCTAGAGGACCGGTCGCGGCCGATCGCCGAGACTGTGGACGTGCGGGAGGCCTACCCGGTTCTCACCCTCGACGGTCCAGGCAAGGCGACTGGCTACGGCATGAGCAAGTGGGCCGGGGAAGTGCTCCTGCGCAACGCCCATGACCGCTTCGGCCTGCCGGTGGCGAACTTCCGCTGCGACATGATCCTTGCGCATCGTCGCTATGCCGGGCAGCTGAACCTGCCTGACCTGTTCAGCCGGCTGATCCTGAGCATAGCGGTGACCGGCCTGGCGCCCGCCTCGTTCTACCGGGGCGGGGCGGAGCGGGCGCATTATGATGGCCTCCCGGTTGACTTCATCGCCGCGACCCTGGCGGACCTCGCCGGCAGCGAAATGGCGGGCTGGGAAACCTGCCACGTCGTCAACCCGCATGACGACGGGATCTCGCTGGATAGCTTCGTCGACTGGATTGTGGCGGACGGGCGCTTCCCTGTCGCCCGGATAGCGGACTACACGGACTGGCTGGGCCGCTTCACCGGCGCGCTCGAAGCCCTGCCGCCGGAGATCCGCCAGAAAACCTCGCTGCCGCTGCTCCACAACCTGCAACAGCCGGTGACGACAATCGCCGGAGCCGCCGTGCCCAGCACGCAGTTTGCCGCGGCGCTGGCCAGACGCAGCGGGACCGCGAGCGAGCCCATCCCGCACCTCGCGTCCGCTCTGATCGGGAAGTATCTGGATGACCTGGTGTCACTCGACTTGTTGTCGGGAGGAACCTCGCCCTAGGCGGGGAGCGCGTGTCTGGCGTTGGTCAGGCAGGTGTCCGCATTTCGACCTTGATCTGTAACGGAATCGCAACGGTAGTGCACGGCACCTAGAGCCCCCTCGAACCACAAGGGGGCCATCGCAATCACCGATCACAAGTCGCTCGCGCAAGGTGGGCTGGACCTCGGCCGTGACCTTGCGACCGGGGTCCTGCTGGTCGCGATTGGCCTTGCGCTGTTGCTGGTGCCGCAGCGAGTGGCCAGCGCCGCGCACTGAGGCAAAGGCTTCGGAACGCGGCGTCTACCAGAACGGCTCACAGTCCAGCAGTACGTGGCGGGCGTGGCTCGCCGCTTCCAGAAGCTGCGCGTGTTCGGCCCCGTGATCGGGTGCGGCTGGTCCGAGGAGCGCCTGTTCGACGACGTGGTCATTCAGCCTGCCGAGTTGGTCCTGCAACTGTTCGAGCGCCTCGAGGAACCGGCGCCGTTGCTTTTTCGCGCCGCCGGTTCCGTAAAGTGAGCCGAAGAATTCCGCAGCGTAGCGCAGCTTCTTGGCATCCTTGCGCAGGGCATGCCGCGCCGTGTCGGGGAGGTCAGGCAGGTGATGGCCATGGCGTCGCACCTGCCGCCGCCGCCGGTCCAGCGCGGACCCTGCAAAGTGGCGCAACGGCAACTGGCGAAGGTCCGTGGTGGCCGGGGCTCGCCGCCAGTCGCCGAACTGGATCCATTCAGCGAGATCAAGGAACAGATGGCGCGTCGCAGCTGCGCCGATAGCCGAACTCACCCCCTTCCATGCCTGTTCCCGCCGCGCATCGAGCAGCTCGCGCGTCTCTGGGCTCACTTTGCTCCACACGACATCGAGATCCCGCGCTGTACCCAGCACGCGCGACAGGCGCCTGACGGCGAGGTCGAGCCGGGCTGACTGGGGATCGCGCAGCAAGGGCGCGAACACCGCATGGGCCGAGCGCAGCCGGCGCAGGGCGACGCGAGCCTGGTGCAGCGCCTCGCCCGACTGCTCGACCAGCAGCAGCGCTTCGTTGACGCGGTAGTGCCGCAGGCAGTCGGCCATGATCGCGGCACAGGCATGGTCCGGCATCCATTCCGGTTTGACGGTGACCTTGCCGGCCTTCATCGCCCTGCCGAGTGGGGCGATGAGCCGGAAGCCGCGATCGGCCTTGGACAGCACGCCGATCCGCAGCGGCGCAATGCGATCGATCCGGCGGGCCAGGGTAAACAGGTCGCGCGGGTCGCCCGAGAGCAGCTCGAGTTCAAGTTCGGTGAATCCGGACGTCCGGTCCAGTGCCCGCGCCTGCCCCCGGTCCAGCGCGATCTCGATGCGGCTCGCGCGCTCCATCGTGACCATGCTGGTGCGGTGGACCTCCAGCGCGAACATCTGCCGCAGCACCCCGACCTGCGCACCCAGGGCGCCGGCAAGCGGCGTGCGCTCGTCGACCACGGGGGCGAGCGCGCGCACCGGAAACTCCCATTCGCCCCGGGAGAAGAGTCCTGCGGCAGAGCCTTCGCGCCGCTTGACCGTTTGAATCAAACGTCGGCCGTCTCGCCTGACGCGCAGGACGAGGCCCTGGTGGTGGAGCTGCAGGTCAGGCGTATCGAAGTAGGTG
>DASTGC010000220.1:0-2145 GCA_035719485.1 Novosphingobium sp. | reverse complement strand
CCCGCCACTTCCGGGCGCAGTGCCGAATGGCTCTACAGCCCGGCAAAGACCCGCGCCGGGCGCAGGTTGGCGAACAGGCCCAGTTCCTTGCGCAGGCCGAGCACGGCCTGTTCCGGGCGCAGGTGGCGCTCAAGATGATCGCAGGAAAAGTCGCCCACTGCTCCGAACAGGATCGCATCGGCAGCGTGGGCGATATCGAGAGTCGCCTGGGGCAGCGGGTGGCCATGCTTGCGCCAGGCAATGCCGCCCACATCGCCCTCGACCAGTTCCAGCCCCGGCAGGCTCAGCGCTTCGAGCACGCGCACCGCCTCGCGGATGACTTCCGGCCCGATGCCGTCGCCAGCGAATACCGCAATCTTCATCTCGTCGCGTCCCTGGCCCCAGGCCCTGTTAACCGATCTTGCCGAGCCGCTCCCGCAGGATGGCGCGCGCCGCCATAACATCCGATTGGCGATGGGCAAGGGCATAGCGCGCAAGGCGCGGGCCGAGCCGGTCCAGCAAGGCGAGCTGCGCCGCAGCATCTGCCGGATCGGGCAGGCGGTCGGGTGCTCCGTAGCCGAGTTCGCGCAGGGTCAGGGCCTCGTAGCCGACCAGCGCCGGAAGCCAGCCGCGCGCCGATGGCGCTGCACAGACCGCGTCGAGCAGCGCCCGCAGCGCGGCGTGGAGGTCCGGATACGGCTGGAGTTCGGGTAGTGCCGTGGCGGCCAGCGCCGTCGCCCAGCCGATCGCCGCAGCCGGCAAGGGCTCGCCCAGCCACGGTCCGCGGCTGGTCACCAGTTCGAGCCGCGCGAAAGGCAATTGTCCCTCGGCCCGGGCCCGCACTTCGCCGGCCACGAGGTTCCCCGGCATGAGCACCGGCCGCAATTGCCGCCCGCGCCCTCCGGCCACATAGGCGCCGACCAGCCCGGCCTCGCGCGTCAGCAGGCGCGCGATGACGGCCGTCTCGCCGTGCGGTACCACGGCGCAGACGATTCCCGGTTCGCTGGGGGCAAGGTTGAACTGCATCCCCCGGACTCTGGCCGAGGGGGATGGCGGGGGCAAGGCGCTCGCGCTATCTCGCCTCCATGGGAACCCTGTTTGGACAATCAGGCCTGTCGCGCAGCCGGAGGCCAAGATCGTGGGGACGGCGCATCGCCACCTGGCTCGCCCAGGGCATTGCCCTGTTCCTTGGCGCCAGCCTGTTCTTCGTCGTGCTCTACAAATGGGTGCCGGTACCAGTCACGCCGACCATGATCATGGATCCCAACGGCTTCACCAAGAACTGGACCCGGCTCTCTCAGATCGATCGCAACATGGTCGCGGCGGTCATCGCTGGAGAGGATTCGAAATTCTGCAGCCACAATGGGTTCGATACCCGGGCCATCGAACAGGCGTGGGAACGCAACCAGCGCGGCGGGCGTATCCGCGGTGGGTCGACAATCAGCCAGCAGACCGCAAAAAACGTGTTCCTCTGGCAGGGCGGCGGCTATTTCCGCAAGGCGCTGGAGGCTTGGTTCACCGTGTTGATTGAGCAGGTCTGGGGCAAGCGGCGGATCATGGAGGTCTACCTCAATGTCGCCGAAACGGGAATCGGGACCTACGGGGTCGAAGCCGGTGCCCAGCGGTACTACAATCATTCGGCCGCGCGCCTCTCGCCGGTCGAAGCCGCGCGGATCGCCGCCGCCCTGCCCGCGCCCAAGCGGCGGGAGGTGGTCGGGGTTAGCGGCTTCACCCGCCGCCATGGCAATGTCATTGCCCGGCGCAGCTCGGTCGTCCGCCAATCGGACTATGACGCCTGCGTTTATGATTGATGCCTGCGGCTCGGCAGAAACCCCCTATATCGGCGCATACGGTGCCGAAACCGCGCCACTGTATTGACACCTTCGCCCGGCGCCCGCACCGCCCGCCGCAGACAGTTCCCCCCTGCCATCGCAAAGGTACGTGCGCCGGGCAAACCAGTTCGGCCCGGAAGACGCCCACATGATCCCTTTGCTCCGCCGCCGAGTGCTTTTGCCGCCCAGTCTTGCCTTCGCCGCGCTTGCCTGCGGCACACTGCCGGTCGCCGCCCTCGCGGACGAAGCTCCGCGGGCGCTGAAGCTGGAGGGCAGCTATGTCGCCGATGTCGATGCCGTGGTCGATGGTCCGCAGAAAGGCACCCGCTATGTC
>DASTGC010000219.1:0-6224 GCA_035719485.1 Novosphingobium sp. | reverse complement strand
CGCCGTCGAACCCATCTTGCCAGCCCGCCCCCCAAGGCGCACCATGCCCCCGAGGTCGCAATTCATGCACTGCCCGGGCGCAACGGCGCCGGGCCGCATCTCTAAGGGGGCTGTCATGGATTGGATGCTGATGCCGCTGCGGCGCTATGCCGAATTCTCCGGGCGTTCGCGGCGCAAGGAATACTGGATGTTCGCGCTGCTGATGATGATCGTCTATGCGATCGGCGCAGCGCTGATGTTTTCGGCGATCGTACCAATGATCACCGCAGGAGCCGCCGCTCCCGATCCCGCCATGTTCACCCCCGCGTTCTGGGTCGGCGCGGGCCTGCTTGGCCTGTTCACCCTCGCCATCATCGTTCCCGGCATAGCCGTCACCGTCCGCCGGTTGCATGATCGCGACATGTCGGGCTGGTGGTACCTGGGCGTAGTGATCATCGGACAGATTCCCTATCTTGGCGGCCTGGTGCAGCTCGGCTTCCTCGTCCTGATGTGCCTCCCGGGCACCCCCGGCCCGAACCGCTTCGGACCCGATCCGAAGGGCGGCGACAGCTACGAAGCCTTTGCCTGACCTACCGTTCCGATCCCATGGAGACAGTGCAATGGAATGGATGATCCTCCCCTACCGCCGCTATGCCGAATTCACCGGCCGCTCGCGGCGCAAGGAATACTGGATGTTCGTGCTGTTCCAGGTGCTGGTCTCCTTGGCGATCGGCATCCTGTTCGGTCGCTCCTCTTACATGATGGGCGGCGGCATGATGGCCGGGATGACGACACTGCAGGGGCCGGGCGGCATTGTGCAGAACCTGTTCCTGCTGGTCAGCCTGATCCCCGGCCTCGCCGTTTCCGTCCGCCGCCTGCATGATCAGGACCGCTCCGGTTGGCTCCTCCTGTTGCTGTTCATACCGTTCCTCGGCGCCTTCGCGTTGCTGGTGCTGATGTGCCTCGAAGGCACCCGCGGGCCCAACCGGTTCGGGCCAGACCCGAACAATCCGACCGACCTCGAAGCGTTCTGACCGCCCGGCGCTACAGCTCCCGCAACACCTGCGCCGGCCGCGCGCGCAGGACGGGCAGCGATGCGGCCATGGCAAAGCCGAGTACCAGGGCGAGTCCGCCCGCCAGTACGGCGAGGACGCGGGGCCAGTTGGGCAGCCAGTCGAACTCGAACAGGCGCACCACGATCCACCAGCCCACCGCGCTGCCGAGCGGCAGGGCGATCAGCGCCAGCAGCAGTGCAAGAAAGCCGAACTCCCCGAGCAGGACCAGCAGGACCTGCCGGCGGCTGGCCCCCAATACGCGCAGGATCACGGTTTCATAGATCCGCGCAGCCCGGGCGGCAGCGATCGCGCCGACGAGGACGGCAATCCCCGCCAGCACGGCCACTCCGGCGGCGGCCAGCACCGCCAGCGAAACCTGGTTGAGCAAGTCGCGCGCGTCGCGCAGGATCGGCCCGGTTTCGATCACGGAGGCGGCAGGGAAGGCGCGCACCAGCGCACGCAGCAGCCCCGGCGGACGGTGTTTCGTTCCATCGGCCCCGAGGGGAAGGTCGATTGTCGCGGCCAGGTTGTGGGGGGCATCGGCCAGCATGTTGGGGCTGAACACGAGGACATAGTTGAACCCCAGCGAATCCCAGTCGATCCGCCGGAACGAGGCGATCGTCGCCTCACGCTCGACCCCGAGGACGCTGACTGCCAGCCGGTCGCCCAGATGGAGACCGATGGCATCGGCCAGCCGCTCATCGACCGACACCAGCGGCGGTCCGGCATAGCCCTGTGGCCACCACCGGCCCGCGGTCAGCCGGTTTCCTTCGGGCACGGAATCGGCATAGGTCAGCCCGCGTTCCCCGCGCAGCGCCCAGGCATTGTCGGCAATCTTCGGCAGGTCGGCCACGCGGGTCATCAGCCCCGGCGGGCCGTAGGCAAGGATCGCCCCGCGCAGGTTGGGGACCATGCGGACCTGAGCTCCCGGTGCGGTGGCGGCCACGGCGGCGCGGAACTCGCCGGCGCGGTCGCGCGGGATGTCGAGCACGAAGAAATCGGGCGCGCGCTGGGGAACGCGGGCGGCAATGTTGGCGCTCATGCTGGTTTGCACCGCGGCGAGCAGGACGAAGGCGGACAGGCCGAAACCGAGCGCGGTGACAAGAGCGGGTACCTGCGAGCCAGGCCGGTGCAGGTTGGCCATTGCCGTGCGCAGCAGCGCTCCGCGCGGACGCGGCAGGCGCGCGGCGAGGCGACGCAGGCCCTTTCCGGTGAGGGCAAGCAGGGCGAGCGCTGCCGCTGCCCCGCCGAGGAAGCCGAGGGTGACCCAGGGCTGGGCCGCCGTCGCCAGGGCAAGGGCCGCAATGGCCGCAAGGCCGGCCGCGACCGGCAGGAGCGCATGCCGCCACGGTAGGGCAAGCGGGCTGATCCGTGCCCGCATCAGCGCCATGGCGGGAAAGGCGCGGGCGCGGGCCAGCGGCGGCGCGGTGAACACGAGTACGACCAGCAAGCCATAGGTCGCAGCCATGGCCAGCGCCGGGGCGTCGATCACGAAGCCGGGGCTGACCGGGATCAGGCTGCCGAGCGCGGCGGCCAGCAGCGGGGTAGCGAGAACACCTGCGGCGAGGCCGGCGACGATCCCCGCCAGCGAGGCAGCGGCAACCTGCAGCAGGGTTATGCGGGCAATGTCGGCGCTGGTGGCGCCAAGCACCTTGAGTGTGGCGATAGAAGCCCTGCGTCCTTCGAGCCACGAGGCGACACCGAGGCCGATGCCGATGCCGGCGATGACCAGCGCGGCAAGGCCGACGAGGATCAGGAACTGCCCCATGCGCGCCACGAAGTTCTCGGCCCCCGGCGCGGCCTTGTCGCGCGTGCGCAAGGCGAAGCCCGAGGCGGGAAACCGGTGCTTCAGGCGATCGGCGGCAGCCGCGGGATCCTGCTCCGTTGCAAAGGCGATCCGGGCACGCGTGCGGAATTGTGATCCGGTCTGGGTGAGGCCCGCATTACCGGGGAATTCGGCGTCGACGATCACCGGCACGCCCCAGCCGAAGCCCTCGCCGAGGCGGTCGGGCTCGTCGGCGATGATCCCGCCCACGGTAAGCAACCGTCCGGCAATGGCGAAGCGCTGGCCGGGAGCCACGCCGAGGCGTTCGGCCGCGCCTTCGGCCAGCCAGGCCTCGCCCGGCGGCGGCGCGCCCACCGTGCGGCCGTCAGCGAGCCGCAGCCGGCCGACGAGGGGCCAGTTGCCGTCAACCGCCTTGAGCTGGACCGGCACCGTGGCTTCGCCGGCCGTCGCCATGGCCTGCATGCGGGTGCCGATGCTGACTTTGCCGAGAGCGGCGAGGGCCCTGAGTTCGGGTCCGGTGAGATCGCGCTGCCAGACCTCCAGCCCCAGATCGCCGCCAAGAATCAGGCGCCCCCGGCTGTCCAGCTCGCGCTGGATCGAGCCGGTCAGCGTGCCGATGGCCGCCAGTGCCGCCACGCCGAGGAACAGGCATGCCAGCAGCAGGCGCAGGCCACGAAAGCGCCAGGAGAGATCGGCGCGGGCGATCCGCCAGGCAGTGCCCCAGGAGATGGTCCGCCGCTGGAGCGCAGCCGCGGAGAGGCTATCGCCGGACATCGCTGGCGATCCGCCCGTCGGCGAGGGTCACGATGCGCCCGCAGCGCTGGGCCAGGTCGGGATCGTGGGTGATGATGACCAGCGTCGCGCCCGTGGCCTCGCGGCGGGCGAACAGCAGGTCGATGATCGCCGCGCCGGTGGCGGCATCGAGGTTGCCGGTGGGCTCATCGGCGAAGATCAGCGGCGGGCGAGGGGCAAGCGCGCGGGCGATCGCCACTCGCTGCTGTTCGCCACCGGAAAGCTGGGCCGGATAATGCGCCAGCCGGTGGCCAAGGCCTACAGCGGCGAGTTCCTCGGCGGCGCGGTTCCGGGCATCGGGCTGGCCCGCCAATTCGAGCGGGGTCGCCACGTTCTCCAGCGCGGTCATGGTCGGCAGCAGGTGGAAGGCCTGGAGCACGATCCCGATCCGCCCCCGCCGCGCGCGGGCGAGGGCATCTTCGGACAGGTCGGCAAAGTCAGATCCCGCCACCGCCAGCCTGCCGCCGCTGGCGCGCTCGATACCGGTGAGCAGGGCCATCAGCGACGACTTGCCCGAGCCGGATGGTCCGAGCAGCGCCACGGTCTCGCCCGGCGCCACCTCCAGATCGATGCCCTTGAGGATTTCGGTCTGCCCGAGGGTAAGGGTGAGCGCGCGGGCGCTGATCACGGGGGTTGTCACCCGGGCGGGATGGCATAGCTATGCGCCATGCGGCAAGGAGGCAAAATGTACAGGGTTGTATCGGTGTTGCTCATGGCTTGCAGTGCCGTTGCGGGCTGTTCGCGCTCTGCGCCGCTTCCGGAGGGCACGGAAAGTGCTTTGCCAACAATCAGTTCCGCTCCCTCGGCCGATGCTCAACCAGTCATGGGGCCGGAGCGGCGGATCCTTGCCGTGGGTGACAGCCTGCTGGCCGGCTACGGTCTCGCCAGTGTCAACGAGGCCTATCCCGCCCGCCTCGAAGCCGCGCTAAGGGCCCGTGGAATCAATGCAAAAGTCACCAATGCCGGGGTTTCGGGAGATACTTCCGCGGCCGGTGCGGAGCGGTTTGGCTTCGTGCTGAAAAGCCAGCCGGCCAAACCGGACCTCGTGATCGTCGAGTTCGGCGGCAACGATATCCTCCGCGCCGTGCCCCCCGAGCAAACTCGCGCAAACCTTGATCGCATGCTGGGCGAGGCTGCCGCCGCCCGGGTGCCGGTCCTGCTGATCGGCATGCTGGCCCCGCCAAACCTCGGGCCGGACTACAAGGCGAAGTTCGAGCCGATCTATCCAGAACTTGCCAGGAAGCACGGCGCGCGGCTGGTGCCGTTCTTCCTCGCCCCGGTGATTGGCAAGCCGGACCTGGTCCAGGCCGATCACATTCACCCGACGGCCCAGGGCGTGGGCGAGATCGTGGCGGCCACTCTTGGCGACGTGGCAAAGGCCTTGCCGAAGCCATAGCTCTGAAAAAAGAACCTAATTACAAGCGGCTGACCGCCCCGTTCGAAACCTGCCACGCCGCCGCCTCGCCAAGGATTGCGCTGAACGGACCGGCTTCAGTTCCCGTCAGCCAGACCTGCGCCGAACCCGCCGCCAGCCGCTCGAACAAGGCATCGCGCCGAACGGGATCGAGGTGGGCTGCCACCTCATCGAGCAGCAGCACAGCCGGTCGTTCGCTGCCAAGCAGCTGCGCATGGGCAAGGGTAAGGGCAATCAGCATGGCCTTCTGCTCGCCGGTCGAGCACTCCGCCGCGCTCTGGCCCTTGCCGGACATGGTGACCGCCAGGTCGTCGCGGTGGGGCCCGGTCAGGGTGCGCTGCGCCGCCCGGTCACGGTGGCGGCCTTCGGCAAGGGCGCGGATCAGCGCATCGGCGGCCGGCGGACCGCCCGCCATATAGGCAAGCTCGGGCCGGGCGAAAGGGCTGGAGGGCAGTGCGGCTAGCACGGCCGACAGCCGCTCGACCAAGGCCAGGCGGGCCTGCGTAACCTGTGCCCCCGCTTCGGCAAGCTGGATTTCGACCGCATCGAGCCAGGCCGGCTCTGGCTCGGCCGGCTGGGCCAGCAGGCGGTTGCGCTCGCGCAGCGCGGCTTCGAGGCGGGCCGCATTGCGGGCGTGGTCCGGGCTCAGGGCGAGGACCAGCCGGTCAAGGAACCGCCGCCGCCCCCCTGCGCCCTCCATGAACAGTCGGTCCATCGCCGGGGTTAGCCAGCCGATCGATAGCCACTCGCCCAGCCGGACCGCCGGGACTTCCGCCCCGTTGACCTGGACAAGGCGCCGGCCGGGCCGCTCGGGCGTTGTGGCCGTACCGAGCCGCACGGGTCCCGAGGGCGTCGCCAGATCGGCGCCGGCCGCAAACCCGCCCGGCCCCGGAGCCGCGGCGATGTCGGCCAGCTGGGCGCGCCTCAGCCCGCGGCCGGGTGCAAACAGGCTGAGCGCCTCGAGCACGTTGGTCTTGCCAGCGCCGTTCTCCCCCACCAGCAGGTTGAACCGAGCCGTGCCGTCGAGCCTCGTCTCCGCGTGGTTGCGGAATCGGGCGAGCGTTATGCGATCGAGGACCACGGGGGGCGCCGGGACGGGGAAGGTTGGTCTCAGCCGGGCTCTACCTCGACCTTGGCGAAGGGCGAGAAGTCGGTATCGGTATCAAACACGTCGACGCCCTCACGGTGCTTGAGGAAG
>DASTGC010000218.1:0-4012 GCA_035719485.1 Novosphingobium sp. | reverse complement strand
TGGAACGTGGTCAACAACGCCGCGCTGATGAACCATGCCGCCGGGCCAATGAAACAGCGCCGCGACGGGGTAATCCTGGCAACAAGCTCAGCCAGCGGCGTCCGGCCGATCCATACAGCGATACCTTATGGCGTCTCCAAGGCCGGCCTGAACCACTTCGTCAGGACGCTGGGCGGCGAACTGGCGCCTTACAACGTCCGGGTAAACGCGATCGCACCAGGGCTTACCCTGACCGAGAGCGTCAAGGCCCACGCCGAAAAGAACCCGGACATGGTCAAGGTAATGCGCGCGCGCGTTCCGCTGCGACGGATGCTCGACCCGCGCGAGATTGCAGCCGGCATGGTTTTTCTTGCCAGCGAAGGCGGCAAGGCAATTACCGGACAGACCATCTCGATGGACGGGGGCGAGCCTGGCCCGGGCGTGGGGCCGGGACCAGAGGACTGAGGCGGACGACCGAGACCGCCTGATGGGGCATACCAAGTTCCCACCACGCTGCCGCACGCCAATCGAGAGACGACCAACATGTATAAAGACCGTTTCGGTATGCCGCTGACCGCTCGTTCGCCGGAGGCCGTCGCCCTGTTCGACGCTGCCTTGGAACGCTACCTCGAGCGGGGCGGAGGATCTGACGAATTCGCGCGGCAGGCCCTCGGCCACGACGACCAGTTCGCACTCGCCTGGCTGCTGCTCGGCATGCACCAGAAGACCATCGGCGATGAAGCCGGAGGTGCTGCCAGCATGCGGCGCGTGGCCGAACTGGCTCCTGTCCTTAGCGACAGAGAAAAGAGCGTCCTCCACACGCTGCACCAGATCGGCGGTGGTCCGCTGGACGTGGCGGAGTCGGCCATCGCGACGCACTTCGCCAACTGGCCGGACGACCGGTTCATCCTTGCCCAGACTGTGTATTTCTACGCCATGCGCGACTGGCGCCCGGATCGCATCGCGCGCCAGACGGCGCTGTACGAGCGGCTTAATTGCAGTTGGGGAGAGGATTGGTTGCTGCTGGGCGAACTGGCCTTTGCCCACGGCGAGGGACGAGACTGGGACCGCGCCGGTGATTACGCCGACCGGGCCCTCACCGGCAATCCGCGCAACGCCTCGGCCGCTCATTCCTATGCCCATGTGCTGCTCGAAACCGGCCAAGCCGAGCGAGGGGCGCAGTGGGTGGCAGACTGGCTCACCGCCTGGGAACACCCAGGCGCCAGCTACCAGTGCCACCTGACCTGGCACCAGGCGCTGTGCGAGCTGGTGACGGAGGACGCCGCAGCTGCCGCAGCAAAATTGGATGGCCTGATCGGAAGCCTCCCCTTTGGCGCCCTGACCGATGGCTCCGCCCTCGCCTGGCGCCTCTACATCGAAGGCTTCGACATGCGCGAAACAGGTCGGAGGCTGACCATGGTGCCCGATCTCGGCAACCAGCCGTTCGTCGTTGCGCACAAGGCCATGAGCCTCGCCCTCGCCGGCGACCGCGCCGGACTCGACCGGTTGGCGGAAACCTGGCCGGAGCATGCCGGACCGCATGCGCCCGACACGGCCGCGCTTATTGGTGCTATCGGCGCGTTTGCCGATGAGGACTGGGCAGCGGCCGCCGACGCTCTAGAACAGCTAGCGCCCACATTTCACGATTTTGGCGGCAGTTACGCGCAGAGCGAGGTATACGACGACACCCTGATCGCCGCCCTTGCCGCGGCCGGCCGCGCGGCTCAGGCAGCCGACCGCCTGCAACAACGCATTGCGCTCAGAAACCTGCCGCGCGACCGTCGCTGGCTGGAACGCATTCAAACGGGCTTGTAATCGTCGCCCGAAGCCTAGGCGACCATCACCCGGTGCATCACCCGGTCGTAGGCCGTGTCGAAGACAAGGTAGTGCTGGGTCGTCTCGTTGTTCCACATCGCGATGGTGCCGGGCTCCCAGTTCACGCGGAGCTGGAACTCCGGGGTGCGCGCCTGCTCGAAGAGGAACTTCAGCAGCAGGTCGCTCTCATCATTACGTAGTCCCTGGATGGAGCGCGTGTAGAGCTTGTTGGCATAGATCGACTTCCTGCCGGTCCGCGGATCGCGGAAGATGATCGGGTGGTAAACCGACGGCGCTCCCGGCTTCGACATGCCCCATGAATTTTCCCCGACAAGACCATCGAGAATTGCCTTCATCGTCTCGGACAGCCGGTCGTAAGCCGTCACCATGTCAGCGAACAGCGTATCGCGGCCACATGGGGGCACGTCGATAGCCTGCAGGATGGTGAGATAACGGGTGTCGTCCCGGGTTGCGCCATCAGTGTGCCAGGTATCGTGCGCCCGATCCTGAAAATCGGCAGCGTTGTTAATGAGCACCTTGACCCCGGGCACCCCTTCGAAATCGGGATGATGTGGGTGCTCGGCCGTCTCGGGTTCCCCGAAACATGCCGCGAAATCGAGCAGCTGGCGCGGCGCGACATCGTGCTGACCGCGGAAGACGAGGACCCGGTAAACGTCAAGCCCGCTGCGGATGGCCTCCACTTCCGACTGGCCTAGCGGCCTGCTCAGATCAATCCCGCGAACCTCGGCTCCGAACACGCCGCCCAACTGCCGGAATGCAACGGAGCCGGACTCACGTTCGGCGACACTTGCGGTTGAATCAGATGGCATTTCCAGCACTCCTCTCCAATTTCCTGGCGTTCAGGTCACCTGTCGAAGCCCGGTGATTCTCGGCTAATCTTGCGCAACATGGAATCCCACACCAACGATCCGACCGAACCGTGATTGCCCTTACGCTGCATCATCACCTTGTCCTGCGCGGCGAGTGGCGCGGCCACCACGCCCGATTGCCCGCCGGACAGCGCCCTCACCTGGACCGAGCAGGCCCGTTCGAGGTAATACATGCCGATCCAGGCCTCAGCCGCAGTTCGGCCGAGCGAGAGCGTGCCATGGTGCCGCAGCAGCATGAGGTCCCGGTCGCCAAGATCGGCCACCAGCCGGTCTGACTCCTCAAGATCGAACGCGATGCCCTCGTAGTCATGATAGGCCAGCCGCGGGATGACCAGCAGCGACATCTGCCCGAGCGGCAACAGGCCCTCGCGGTGGGCCGCCACGGCCATGCCGTCATCGGTATGGAGATGCATGACGAACCGGGCATCCTCGCGTGCCGCGTGCACGGTGGAGTGGATGACGAAGCCCGCCCGGTTGATGGCCTGACCGGTGTCACCGACGGCATTGCCGTCAAGATCGACCTTAACCAGGCTCGATGCTGTAACCTCGTCGAACATCAGCCCGAGGGGATTGATCAGGAAGTAGCCATCCTCGCCGGGAACGCTGGCGGAGACATGGGTGAAGATCAGGTCATCCCACTTCCACAGGGCGACGAGGCGATAAAGCGCCGCAAGGTCGACACGAACCTGCCACTCTTCTGGACTGACCTCTTCGGCAATCCTTCGCTCGGGTTGCACGGACATCTGATTTTTCCTCGAGTGGGAAGCGTAAACTCAGGCAGGTACAGTGACAAGCTTAATGCGCTCCTGCGTCGCCCGAGGGGAATACGACCGGCGCCTCGGCGTCAGCAGGCACGGAGGCGAGGCCGGCGGACATGGACACAAACTCACACCCGGGCACATGCACAGCAAGGCGATGAATGAAGATCCCGACGTCGATGTCGCCCGGACCGTCTACGGCGCATGGGCGAAGCTTTCGAGGGTGAGCAAGCAGATCGTCGGAAACACGATCGCGCTGATTGGGCCGGTGGCAAGCAGGCTATAGCTGGCGATCGGGCCACTGGTGGCCCTCGACACGGCGATCAGCGCCGCCCCGCTGCAGATTCACGTCGGCGCCGGGCGCCAAGACAGTTATCGCCCTGATCAGCACCGAACGCTGGTCCTGTTCCGAAAAGGGAAGCGACGAACGCGCCAGACAGCACGCCCGCATGGGCTTAGCGGCCGATCACGGTACAGCCTGCTGGCGGAGACGGAGGGATGCAAATGACCCTAGAAACCCGTGGTAATATTCTATGAATTGGCTCCAGCCATAATATTAGCCATAGGTAT
>DASTGC010000217.1:0-4333 GCA_035719485.1 Novosphingobium sp. | reverse complement strand
CCTCGCAGGGCAAGGTCCCGGTGCTGTGGGACGGCGAGGCCGTCGTCTGGGATTCGCTCGCGATCGTCGACTACCTGGCCGACAAGGTCGGCCGGGAGCGGTTCTGGCCCAAGCCTGACGACGCGCGCGCAATGGCCCGTTCGATGGTTGCCGAAATGCATGCCGGCTACCAGGCCCTCCTGTCGGAATGCCCGATGAACATCCGCCGGAAGGTGGACGACCATCCGCTGTCCGATGCCGCCCGCGCCGACGTCGTCCGTATCCTGACCCTGTGGGCCGAGGCCCGCGCACGCTTTGGCCGGGGCGGGCCGTTCCTGTTCGGCACATTCTGCGCGGCCGATATCTTCTATGCCCCGGTGGTCAGCCGCTTCCTCACCTACGGCGTCCCGGTGCCGGGCTTCGCCGAGGCCTACATGCAGGCGGTCTGGGAGCATGACTGGCTGGTCGCCTGGGTCTCTTCGGCGGGGGCCGAGGAATGGCGGGTAGAACAATACGAGGGCCCGGTGGCGCGATGAACGTGCGCTTGTTTCAGTTCGGCACCGCCCATATGGCAGGGCGATGACCGCGCTTCCTCCCGTTGCCGACCTGGCCGAGGCCCTGATCGCCTGCCCGAGCGTCACCCCGGCGACCGGCATGGTGTTCGATTGCCTCGAAACCCAGCTCGCGCCGCTGGGGTTCGCCGTCCATCGAATGGTCAATGGCGAGGCCCCGGACGGGCCGGTGGAAAACCTGTTTGCCGTGCGTCGCGGGCCGCCGGGCTGCCACCATTTTGCCTTTGCCGGCCATCTCGACGTTGTCCCGCCCGGGGAGGGCTGGACCAGCGGCCCGTTCCTGCCCGAGCGGCGCGGCGACATTCTGTATGGGCGCGGCGCGGTCGACATGAAGGGCGCGATCGCCGCCATGGTTTCCGCCTGCGCCGGGATCCCGGAAGAGGCTGGCACGCTGAGCCTGATCATCACCGGCGACGAAGAAGGCGCCGCGCGCTTCGGTACGCTCGCCCTGATCGACCACATGCGCGAGGCTGGCGAACAGCCCGACATGTGCCTGGTGGGCGAGCCGACTTCGGTCAACCGCCTCGGTGACATGGTCAAGATCGGGCGGCGCGGCTCGGTCAACATCTGGATCGAGGTCGAGGGCAAGGAAGGCCACGTTGCCTATCCCCACCTCGCGGACAATCCGATCCCGCGGCTGGTGGCAATCTTGGCCGAGCTGGAGGCGCTAAAGCTGGATGACGGGACCGACTGGTTCCAGCCGTCGAACCTCGAGATCACCGATATTGCAGTCGGCAATCCGGCGACCAATGTCATTCCCGCCAAGGCTTCGGCCCGCGTCTCGATCCGCTTCAACGACCTGCATACCGGCAATGCCCTGGCGCGCAAGGTCGCCGGCATCGCGCATGCCCATGGCGGCACCGCGCGGCACGTGATTTCGGGCGAGGCCTTCCTGACCCCGCCGGGCGATTTCTCCGCGCTGCTGGTGGAGGCGATCCGGGGCGAACTGGGGATTGAGCCCGAGCTTTCCACGACCGGCGGCACCTCCGACGCGCGGTTCCTCAAGGCGGTTTGCCCGGTGGTCGAGTTCGGCCTGTGCAACGCGACCATGCACAAGCGCGACGAAGCCGTGGCGGTGGACGATCTGGAGGCGCTGGCGCGGATATACGCGCGGGTGGCGCGGGCTGCGCTGGCAGGGTGAACCGCGGGGTGGCTGCGCGCAGCCACCGCCATCCCAAACTGCGTATTGCGCCGCCTTCTACCGCCGCTAGTCTCGGGGGTGAAGGGGCACCTGAATGACCGGCAAGCTGACCATCCGCATCCTTATCGGGCTCGTGCTTGGCATCATCGCCGGCGTGGCGATCAACCTGTGGTTTCCTGCGGGCGATGCCGTGCAGGCCGAGGTGGCGGACTATCTGAAGCTCCTGCCCGACGTATTCCTCCACCTCATCAAGATGATCATCGCCCCGCTGGTCTTCGCCACGCTGGTCACCGGGATCGCCGGCATGGGCGACAGCTCGGCGCTGGGGCGGATCGGGGGCAGGGCGCTGGCCTGGTTCATCACCGCCAGCCTGATCTCGATCGCAGTGGGCCTGCTGCTGATCAATTTCTTCCAGCCCGGCGTCGGCCTCCAGTTCAAGGCCGGGGGCGACATCGGTCAGTTGGCGACGTCGGACTTCACCTTCCGCCACTTCGTGCTCGAGGTTTTCCCGACCTCCATGGTAGACGCCATGGCCAAGAACAACGTCCTCCAGATCCTGGTGTTTTCGCTGTTCTTCGGGGTCGCCCTGTCGGCGCTGCGTGAGCGGGGGGCGATCCTGGTCGAGGGGCTCGAGGCGCTCGCCCAGGTGATGATGCGGGCCACGGACTATGTGATGCGCTTCGCGCCGCTGGCGGTGTTCGGGGCCATGGCCTCGGTCATCGCGCTGCGCGGGTTCGGCATCGTCATCACCTATGCCGCGCTGATGAGCGAGTTCTACTTCGGGCTGCTGATCCTGTGGTCGATCCTGTTCGGCATGGCCGCGCTGGTCCTGAAGCGGCGCGCCGTGGCCCTCGCGCGCTACATACGGGAGCCGGTGATCCTCGCCTTTTCGACCGCCAGTTCGGAAAGCGCCCTGCCGCGCCTTTTCGAACAGCTGGACAAGTTCGGCGTCCCCCGCCGCATCTCCGGCTTCGTCCTGCCGCTGGGCTATTCGTTCAACCTCGACGGCTCGATGATGTATACGAGCTTCGCCACCCTGTTCATCGCCCAGGCCTATGGCATCCACCTCTCGGCCTTCCAGCAGATCGCCATGCTGCTGACCCTGATGGTCACCTCGAAGGGCATCGCCGCCGTGCCGCGGGCAAGCCTGGTGGTGATCGCCGCCACGCTGACCCAGTTCGGCCTGCCGGTGGAGGGGATCGCCCTGATCCTCGGGGTAGACACCTTCCTCGACATGGGCCGCACCGCCACCAACGTCGTCGGCAATGCCGTGGCGACGGCGGTCATCACCAAGTGGGAGGGCATGCTCCAGCCGCTGCGCGATCCCGATGCGGAAGGCCCCGAGGCGCCGCACGACACGCCCGAGCATGGGCGCAAGGGCTTGCATCTCGATCCGCTGAGCTGAGAAGTCATATTAACCCGTTCCTCCCGAGCCCTCGGTTTCGTTCGGGAGGAACGGTTCTTCTTTGTCTTACCGCCGCAGCTCGATCGGCGTGAACCGGCCCAGTCCGCAGGACGCGCCCGAATTCAGGGTGCCGCCATACTCTTCCAGGACCCGGATGATGTCGGTGCTGCACAGTTGCGAGAGCGATGTGTTGAAGCTGAAGCGGCGCTCGGTGGCGAGGCCCGGGCAATTGTCGGGCAGTACGTTGCGCCACCCGCGCCGGCCCGTGGTGAGGAAATCGATCGTCCTGCCGTCGCGCACCACGGTCTGGTCGAACTGGCGGATCGGGATGCAGGTTTCATCCGGGCCGGTCACCCGTGCGGCCGGGATCCGGTCCACCGACGCACTGCGGTTGGGGCCGGCTTCGTAGCCGTAGCAGCCGGCCAGGGCGGCGCTCAGCGCCACGGCGGCGATAGCGGCGGGAAAGGCGGACTTGCGATTGCTGCGGCGCATCGGCTGTCTCCAAATGGGCGCTCGGCGCCCGTTATGACTTTACTCCCTGAACGCGCGTGGGTCGAACGGCTTTTGCCGCCCGGCGTTCCCGCTTGACCGTGGACTTGGGCCGGGGCACGGCCCCTTTCTCCAAAACCTTGGCCTTGTAGGCGCACAGATCGATCACCGGGCAACGCCAGCATTCGGGGGTGCGCGCCTTGCAGATATAACGCCCGTGGAGGATCAGCCAGTGATGCGCGCCGACGCGGAAGGGCTGCGGCACCTTCTTCTCCAGCTGCAGCTCCACCGCCAGCGGGGTTTTGCCCCGGGCTAGCCCGGTACGGTTGCCGACGCGGAAGATGTGGGTATCGACAGCGAAGGTCTCGGCGCCGAAGGCGCAGTTGAGCACCACGTTCGCAGTCTTGCGGCCGACGCCGGGCAGGGCCGTCAGCGCATCACGATCAGCGGGGACCTCGCCGCCGAAATCGCGCACGAGGATTTCGGAAAGGGCGATGACGTTCTTCGCCTTGGTGTTGAACAGGCCGATGGTCTTGATGTGCGCCTTCAGCCCATCCTCGCCCAGCGCCACCATCTGCGCCGGGGTCTTCACCTCCCGGAATAGCGCGCGGGTGGCCTTGTTGACCCCCACGTCGGTGGCCTGGGCGGAGAGGGTCACCGCCACGAGCAGCTGGTAGACATTGCCGAATTCGAGCTCGGTCTCCGGCGAGGGGTTCGCCTCGGCCAGCCGGCGGAAAAATTCAAAGA
>DASTGC010000216.1:0-4278 GCA_035719485.1 Novosphingobium sp. | reverse complement strand
AGGATGTCGCCCAGCGAAGCGCCGGCATCCGACGAACCGTACTGTTCGACCGCTTCCTTCTCTTCGGCCAGCTGGCGGGCCTTGACCGAGAAGTTCGGCTTCTTCGAACGGTCGAACCCGGTGACCATGGCGTCGAGCTTCTGGCCGACCTGGAAACGGTCGGGGCGCTGCTCGTCGCGGTCGCGGCCGAGATCGGTGCGCTTGATGAAGCCGGTTGCACCATCTTCACCGGCCTGGACTTCGAGGCCGCCATCGCGGACTTCGAGGACGGTGACGGTGACGACTTCGCCACGGCGCAGCGAACCGGCCGACGTAGCCGCGCCGCCGGCGGCCGGAGCACCCTTCTCGAGCTGCTTCATGCCGAGGCTGATGCGCTCCTTCTCGACATCGACGTCGAGCACGACGGCCGAGACCTGCTCACCCTTGCGGTGCAGGGCCAGGGCATCCTCGCCCGAGATCCCCCAGGCGATGTCGGACATGTGGACCATGCCGTCGACGTCGCCATCGAGGCCGATGAACAGGCCGAACTCGGTGGCGTTCTTGACTTCGCCTTCCACGGTCGAACCGACCGGGTGCTTCTCGGCGAAGGCTTCCCATGGGTTCTGCTGGGCCTGCTTCAGGCCAAGGCTGATGCGGCGCTTGTCGGAATCGACTTCCAGCACCAGCACGTCGACTTCCTGCGAGGTCGAGACGATCTTGCCGGGGTGGACGTTCTTCTTGGTCCACGACATTTCCGAAACGTGGACCAGGCCTTCGATGCCCGGCTCCAGTTCGACGAAGGCGCCATATTCGGTGATATTGGTGACAGTGCCGTGCAGCTTGGCGCCGACCGGGTACTTGGCGGCCACGCCGTCCCAGGGATCGCTTTCCAGCTGCTTCATGCCGAGGCTGATGCGCTGGGTGTCCTGGTTGATGCGGACGATCTGCACCTTCACTTCGTCACCGATGTTGATGACTTCCGAGGGGTGGTTGACGCGCTTGTAGCTCATGTCGGTGACATGGAGCAGGCCATCTATGCCGCCGAGATCGACGAAGGCGCCGTAGTCGGTGATGTTCTTGACCGTGCCGACGATGATCTGGCCCTCGGCGAGGTTCTGAATCAGGCCCGAACGCTGTTCGGCGCGGGTCTCTTCGAGGACGGCGCGGCGGCTGACCACGATGTTGCCGCGGCGGCGGTCCATCTTGAGGATCTGGAACGGCTGCGGGATGTCCATCAGCGGGGTAACGTCGCGCACCGGGCGGATGTCGACCTGTGAGCCGGGGAGGAAGGCGACGGCGCCGTTGAGGTCGACCGTGAAGCCGCCCTTGACGCGGCCGAAGATCACGCCCTCGACGCGCTTGCCTTCGCCGAATTCGCTTTCCAGCTTGTCCCACGCGGCTTCGCGGCGGGCGCGGTCGCGCGAGAGCATGGCCTCGCCTTCGGAATTTTCGACGCGGTCGACATAGACTTCGACTTCATCGCCGACCGACAGGCCATGCGGCTGGCCGGGCATGGCGAATTCGCGCAGGGCAACGCGGCCCTCGCTCTTCAGGCCCACGTCGATGACGGCCTTGTCGTTCTCGATGGCGGTGACGGTGCCCTTGACCACGCGGCCTTCGAAGCCGCCGCCGGCGGCGCCGCCGAGCGTTTCGTCAAGGAGAGCCGCGAAATCGTCGCGGGTCGGGTTGGCAGAAGTTGCCATAGGGGTGAGTTCCTACTCGTATCGATGTTTCCGGCCAGGCGGTTTGTCCGCCGGTCTTCCTCCGCCGTGGCACCATTGCCGTGGCGGGCCAAAAGGGCCGAACCTGCCACGGGGGCCGGATGCCGTCCGCAGCACCCCCCAGGCCGGCGGGCCGGCCCGGAAGGACTGGCGGCGCATAGGAGCCGGTCGCCGCAAAAGCAAGGAAAATGGGGCCAATGGGCCACTCACCGGGACAGACAGGTCGACGGGGGGCAATTCGCGGGCTAGGGCAAAGGAAAGACAGGACGGAGAGGCGTGGGAATGGCAGGCTGGTGGGATCGCAAGGTAGTGCCGCAAATCATCCGGCTGGGGTGTGGCTGCCAGAAGCTGGCAGAGCTGCGCCAGCCGATTGTCAGCCAGGCGAGCGGCAAGGTGCTCGAGCTGGGGATCGGGGCGGGCGCCAACCTCAGGTGGTACGATACGGCGCGGGTGGAATCGGTCACCGGTATCGAGCCGTCGCCGGAATTGCGGGCAATGGCCGCAGCCGCCCACCGCCCGCAAAATCCCGCGCTGGACATTCTCGACGGAGCGGCAGAGGCGCTGCCCTTTGCCGACGCCACATTCGATACGGTCGTGTGCACCTTCACGCTGTGCACCGTGCATGACCACGTGAAAGCCGTCCACGAAGCGCGGCGGGTGCTCCGCCCCGGCGGCAAGCTGCTGTTCTGCGAGCATGGCCTGTCGCCCGATGCGGGCGTGCAGCGTTGGCAGCGGCGGATCGATCCGCTGTGGGCTTCGGCATTCGGCGGCTGCCACATTACCCGGCCGGTGCGGGAAACCATCGCCCGGGCGTTCAACATCGCGGAATGGAAAGGCGGCTACCAGCCCGGCGGCATGAAGCTCGCCGCCTGGATGGAATCGGGCGTGGCAACTGCGTCCTGAAGGGGCAGGCGGGGCCGGCGGGCTCCCTCGAAGGCGATTGTTACTCGGCTGCCTCGGCTTGCTCGACGGGCCAGCGGACCTTGGCGGGATCCCACTCAATGTGCAGGTGGCGCGCAGACATCAGTCCCGGGTGGCAGCTGGTGTCCGACCCCGGCTTGGCGTGGAATTCCGGCATGCGCTGGAACCACTCATCCAGCATGATCCGCAGTTCGCGCCGGGCCAGGGCTGCACCCAGGCAGATGTGAACCCCGCTGACGAAGGTGAAGTGTCGGTTGGCATGCCGGGCGGGATTGAAGGTGCGCGGATCGGGGAAACGCGTCGGATCATAATTGCCGGCCGCGTTGTTGCAGGTGACGCTGTCACCCTTGAGGATCTGCTGGCCGTGCCAGACGAAGTCCTTCTTTGCGCGCCGCGCGCTGCTGACGACCGGGTGCAGCCGGAGGAATTCTTCGACGGCGCCGGGGATCAGCGATCGGTCGGCCGCGAGCTGGCGCTGGATTGCCGGTTCGAACACCATTCGGCGATACATCAGAGCTATCGAGGAGGCGACGGTATCGAGGCCGCCGAGCCACAGCAGCCAGACTATGCCGATCTTTTCCTCCTCGGTGAGGGGAAGGCCATCGATTCGGCCGTTGACGATCGACGAGGTCAGGCTGTCGTCGGGATTGCGCTCCTTTTCCGCCATGAAGCTGCGCAGATAGGCGATGATGCTTGTGAGTGACGACCGGATCAGGTCCATGTCTCCAGAGTGGAGGATGTTCCATTCCCATTCGAGGAACTGTTCGAACATCTCATCGGGAAATTTCATCAGGTTCATGAAGATCCTGACCGGGTAGACCCGGCCGAAATCCCAGGCGATGTCGACCTCGCCCTTGTGGGCAAAGCCTTCGATCAGTTCGACCACGATCTTGCGGATGGAGTCCTGCATCCGGTTTAGCCGCGAAGGTGAGAAGAACGGCATCAGGAACATGCGGTAGCGGCGGTGTTCCGGCGGATCGACGGCCAGTGGAATGGTGCGGAAGGTTTCGCCGACGACGGCCTGGAATTCCGCGGTGCCCGTGTTGGTGAAGTAGTCATTGTCGGAATAGACCCGGTCGATATCGTCGTAATGCGAAACGACCCAGCCCTGGGTGATCATGCCGCCCGAGCCGATGCGGCCATCGGGACGGGCCGGCTGGTAGAGCAGCGGCGGAACGTCGGGCCCGCAAAGCCAGCCGGCAGGCTCGAACGTGTCGGGCAGGTTGTTCGGGTAGTGGCCGAGCGCCCAGGTCAGATCGACCTTGAGGTGTTCCGGAACATGCGAGGGAGCGGGCCAATCCACCCGCGCTTCGGCAACTGAACGCGGGGTGTCGCCGGTTGCGGTGGCTTGCACTTGCGAATCTCCTCTCCATCCCGTCTGATGCCGACGTTTTCAAAGAATAGACCAATCGGTTCAGTTATCCAAGAGGCGCAATATGGCTGCAAACCCGACATTCGCTAACCGGCACGCCCTCGTCCTCGGCGGCGCCAAGGGCATCGGGGCAGCCTTGTGCCATGAGTTTGCCCGTCGCGGAGCGCGGATCAGCGTTGGCGATATCGAGGTGGAAACCGCCGGTGAAACGGCCGCGGCGATCACGGCTTCGGGCGGGGAGGCGGCGGCGGTGAAGGTGGACGTGCTGAGCACCGATTCGATCGC
>DASTGC010000215.1:0-2201 GCA_035719485.1 Novosphingobium sp. | reverse complement strand
CCACAGCGATTGGAGGGTATATTGCGCGCTGCCATCGGACTGGAGCGAAACGATCCGGGCCTCGGGCGCGGCGAGCGCGGCGCCGACGGCGCAAGGCAGGCCCTGGCCGATCGCGCCACCGGTGTTGGTCATCACCCGGTGGCGGCGGGCGCGGTGGGCGTTCCTGAGCCAGGGCCCGCCAAGGGTGGAGCCTTCGAGCGAGATGATCGCGCCTTGCGGCAGCTGGGCGAGCAGTTCCTCGACGAGCGCGGCCGGGGTGAGCGCCACGTCGGGCTGGCCGGAGCCGGTGGGTTGTTCCGCCGTGCGCCGGGCAAGGGGAGCAGCGCCGAGGCGGGCGGCCAGCGCTTCGAGGGCGGCCACGGCATCCTCGCCGGGCTGCGCCAGCGGCACCAGCCGTTCATCCGGGACGAGCTGGCTGGGCCAGCCTTCATAGCCGAAGTAGCTGATCGGCATCCGCGCGCCGGCGAGGACCACCCGGGCGCTGCCCATCTGGGCGATCACGTCATCCGGGAAATAGGCCTGGCGCTCCACCACCGGCAGGTCGCCGCCAAGGGTGACGATGGCCGGATAGGGCTCCATCAGCAGCCGCCCGCCGAGGTGAGCGGCCAGGGCTGCGCCGGCGCGGATGCCGGGTTCGGTGAGCGCGCTGCCGCCGAGCAGGACGATGGTCTCGCCCGGTTCGGCCAGCGCCTGCGCGGCGGCGGTGATCGCAGCTTCGCCGACGGAAGCGAGGCGATAGGGCGCGGGCGAGACCGTCTGCGATGCGGGCGGCGCGGGGGCATCGACCACGTCGGTCGGCACGATCAGCGTCGCCGCGCCGCCTTCGGCGAACCTGGTCGCATCGAAGGCGCGGGCGACGCTGGCGTCGATCGCCTCGGGCCGGTCGATGGTGATCACGGCGCGCGAGACGGGCGCGGCGAGCGAGAAGATGTCGCTGGTCAGCGGCGCATCGAAGGCCAGGTGCCAGGTGGCATGATCGCCGATCAGGTTGACGATCCGCGAGCCGGCGCGGCGGGCGTTGTGGAGATTGGCGATGCCGTTGGCGAAGCCGGGGCCGAGGTGCAGCAGGGTCAGCGGCACCTCGCCCGAGACGCGGGCATAGCCATCGGCCGCGCCGGTACAGACGCCCTCGAACAGGCTGAGCACGCAGCGCATCCGCCCATCGCGGGCGAGCGCGCTGACCAGGCCCAGTTCGGTCGTCCCCGGGTTGGCGAAACAGATCCGCGCCCCGGCCTGCCACAGGCTGTCGAGCAGGCGGTCGGCGCCGAGGCGGGTGGTGGTGGCAGTGTCCATGATCATCCTCTTCCTGCCGGGCCCTGCGCGGCCGCGCCGGCCTGCACCCCGGCCAGGAACCCTTCGACCAGCCGCATGAAGGCTTCCGGCGCATCGTCGTGCACATAGTGCGAAGCTTGCGGAACGCTGGCGTGGCGCAGCGCCGGGTTGGCCGCTTCAAGCTCCTGCACCTTGGCCAGGTTGCAGAAATCCGACCTGCCGCCGCGGATGACCAGCGTGGGCGTGCGGATCGCCGCGATCATGGGGTGCAGATCGACCACGCGGGCCGCATCGGGCGCGACGCGGGTGGCGGCGATGCCTTGCGCGTCATAGCGCCAGACGACCCCGCCCGCCGGATCGGCGCGCATCGATTCGAACAGGCGTTCCTCGATGGCGGCGTCGGGCACGTTCGCTCGCAGCTTGCGCCAGTAGGCCCGCGCCTCGGCCCAGCCGGCGAAACGGGTGGGCAGCGCGGCCATTTCGGCCACGATCCGCTCGAACCCGGCGCCGCCAGTGGAGGAGCCGGCGGTGATATCCTCCACCACCAGCGCCGCCAGCCGCTCGGGATGGCGGGCGGCGTAGCAATAGGCCGTGGTGCCGCCCATCGAGTGACCGACCAGCACGAAGCGGTCGAGGCTGAGGGCAGCCACGAGGGCTTCGAGATCGGCGAGGTAGGCGTCGGTGTAGTAATTGCGCGCCGGGTCCCAGCTGCTTTCCCCGCGGCCCCGGGCGTCGAAGGCGATCATCCGCCAGCGATCCGCCAGCGCGCCCGCCAGGTTGCGCCAGGTGCCCGAATAGCCGCGCAGGCCATGGAGCAGGACCATGGCCGGCGCAGCGGGATCGCCCCATTCGCGCACGTGGATGCCGATCTCGCCGTTGGCGATCCGGCAGGTCCGCTCACCGGCCAGCAGGCTGACCGGGGCGGGCGG
>DASTGC010000214.1:0-5794 GCA_035719485.1 Novosphingobium sp. | reverse complement strand
TAGTTGGTCTTCGCCGCCGAATTGATCAGGTGATCGATCGCCTGCATGGCAAAGTTGAACGTCATGAACTCGACAACAGGCCGCAGCCCCCCCATCGCCGCGCCAGTCCCGATCCCGGCAAAGCCATATTCCGTAATCGGGGTGTCGATGACGCGCTTGGGCCCGAACTCGTCGAGCAGCCCCTGGGTGACCTTGTAAGCTCCCTGGTACTGCGCAACCTCTTCGCCCATGACGAAGACCCGGCCATCGCGCCGCATCTCCTCGGCCATGGCATCGCGCAGCGCCTCGCGGACAGTGACGCTCTTCATGTTCGCTCCGGCAGGTACCGCGGGATCGGCCTTGGGAGCAGCGGATGCGGCCAGCTGTTCGGTTCCGCTGGGCGCCTTGGCGGCCTTGGGTGCTTCCGACTCCTCCGCCTTCTGCGCCGTAGCCGGCGCTTCGGCGGCCGCGCTCGTTGCGGGCGTTGCCGCAGGCTCGTCTTCTCCGGCGATCGTGGCAATGGTCGCACCGACCTTCACCCCGGTAGGTCCGGCGGGCACGAGGATCTTCTCCAGCGTGCCTTCGTCAACCGCCTCGAATTCCATCGTCGCCTTGTCGGTCTCGATTTCGGCGATGATATCGCCCGACTTGATCGGATCGCCTTCGCTGACCAGCCAGCGGGCGAGCGTGCCCTCCTCCATCGTGGGTGAAAGCGCGGGCATCTTGAGCTCGACGGACATCAGTAGCGCTCCACCAGGACATCGGTGTAAAGCTCGGACGGAGCCGGCTCGGGCGAATTCTCGGCAAAGTCGGCCGCATCGGAGACCTGCGCGCGGATTCGCTTGTCGATATCCTTGAGCTTGTCGTCGGCCACCCCGCGCGCGACCAGCTCGGCCTTGGCGGCCTCGATCGGATCGTGCTTCTCTCGCATCTCCTGCACTTCCTCGCGCGTCCGGTACTTGGCCGGATCGGACATCGAGTGCCCGCGATAGCGGTAGGTGTGCAGTTCCATCAGGACCGGGCCATTGCCGGCCCGCACGTATTCCACCGCGACATTGGCCGCGGCGCGCACTTCGAGCACGTCCATGCCGTTTACGCTCATCCCCGGGATGCGGAAGGCCGTGCCCCGGCGATGGAAATGGGTCTCGGCCGAGCCACGCGTTACCGCCGTACCCATCGCATAGCCGTTGTTCTCGACCACGAAGATGATCGGCAGCTGCCACAGGGCGGCCATGTTGAAGGTTTCGTAAACCTGGCCCTGGTTGGCGGCCCCGTCACCAAAATAAGCCATGCACAGGCCGCCATCCTCCCGGTACTTGTGCGCGAAGGCCAAGCCGGCGCCGAGCGGCACCTGCGCCCCGACGATGCCGTGGCCGCCGTAGAACTTGTGCTCGGTGCTGAACATGTGCATCGAGCCGCCCTTGCCGTGGCTGATCCCGGCAGCGCGGCCGGTCAGCTCGGCCATGATCACCTTGGGATCGACGCCATAGGCGAGCATGTGACCATGGTCACGATAACCGGTGATGACGCTGTCGTGCCCTTCCTTGAGAGCCGATTGCAGGCCCACCGCCACAGCTTCCTGCCCAATGTAGAGATGGCAGAAGCCCCCGATCAGGCCCAGGCCATAAAGCTGGCCGGCGCGCTCCTCGAACCGGCGGATGAGCAGCATCTGCTCATAGAAATGCAGCAATTCGGCATCGCTGGCAGCATAACGCTTCTCAGCATCGAAGGCGTCCTGCAGCGAATGCAGCGCGGGCAGGCTATCCCCGGATTCCAGACCAGAATCGGATGTGGGCGAGGCTTTGGCCGGCACTGCGGACTTGCGCGGCGCGGCGGCCTTGGATGCGGGCTTGGCCAAAGTCAGTATCCCCTGGGGAGCTAGGCAGATGCAGGCGGTCTATAAGTCCATTTCCCGCGACAGGGAAACGGCTTCATACGTATTTTGTTATGCCGCTGCGCAATTTTCAATCCCGCCCTAAGGGCAGGGCCGAGGCTCACTTGAGCATCATCACCATTTCGTCGGGATGGACAACGTTGAGATTGCTGCGCAGCAATTCACCGGTGAGATCCGGGTCCGCGTTGTGCGGATCGAGCAGCGCCACACGGTTCTTCAGCTCATCGCGCTTGAGCGAGAGCTGCGCCACCTGCTTCTGCCGCTGATCCAGCATGCGCAGGTTCTCACTCCAGGCCAGCAGCCCGCTCGGCCCTGCGATCGACCAGCCCGCCATCAGCAGCAGCGCCCCCACCGCCAGGCCGCGGCTGAGCCGATTGCGCGCAAATTTCGGTTCGGGCTGGTGACGCATCATTGCCTTACAGAATCACAACAGAGTCCGGCTGACAAGCCATTTCCGCGCGAAGTTGCGACAAATGCCCGATTACTTCGTGCTGGCCACCAATTGGTCGCCGCCGAGCACGCGATAGAGCGTGATCCGGCTACGCACGCCTTCCAGCTGCGTGGCCACCTGCGAACGCTGGGCCGCATAAAGGCTGCGCTGCGCGTCGAGGTTTTCGAGCGACGATGCCACCCCGCCACGATAGCGTGCGCCGACCAGCCGGGCCGTGTCAGCCGCGGCTGCGGTGCGCCGCTCCACCGCGGCCAGCTCCGCGCCCATCGTGCCTTGCCGCGCCAGGGCGTCGGCCACTTCGCGGAAGGCGCCCTGTACCGTCTTTTCCCAGGTTGCCAGGGCTGCCTGCTGCTGGGCCTCGCTGACCTTCACATTGGCCCGGGCACCCCCGCCGGAAAACAGCGCATAGTTCCCGTTCGCACCCAACGTACTGGTCAGGGCCCCAGACTTGAACAATCCCTCGAAAGCGGTGGCGGCCAGGCCCACCAGCGCCGTCAGCGAAATTCGCGGGAACAGCGCGGCCCGGGCCGCGCCGATATCGGCATTGGCGGCGCGCAGGCGAAATTCGGCGGCAACCACGTCTGGCCGGCGCAGCAACACCTCCGAACTCGTCCCCGCCGGCACGGCGACGACCGATGCACTCACACCGGCGAGATCCTGGGGCAGAAGCGCAGGATCGACCTGCGCCCCAACCAGCAGCTCGATCAGGTTGCGGTCCTGCGCCACGGCGGTGGTCTGCGCCGCCACGTCGGCCTCGGCCGTGGCGAGAACCTGCTCGGCCTGGCTGAGGTCGCTGCGCGCTGCCACGCCGCCGCGTAGCAGCGCCTGCTGCAGGACCACCGAGCGGCGGGCCGCCTCGGCGGTTTCGCGGGCAATCCGGAGCAGCTCGGCATCGGCGGCATGCCCGGCCCAGGCATTGGCAAGGTCAGCCACCAGCCCGAGCCGGACCGTGCGGGCACTGGCCTCCGTGGCGAGGGCGGTCTCCTGCTCGGCACGGGTGGCGTTGGCCAGCCGCCCGAAGAGGTCGAGCTCGAAGGCGCTGATCCCGCCCGTGGCCGTCCACGCAGTACTTACGCCGGTCGTTTCACTGGAACGGCGGGTCACCCCGAGGCCGACTCCCACCTCGGGCAGCTGCGCTGCACGCTGGAGCGCCACCCGTGCCCGCGCCGCCGCCAGATTGGCCGCGGCGATGCGCAGGTCGCGGTTGTTGTCCAGCGCCTCGCCCACCAGCGCCTGCAGCCGTCGGTCGGTAAACACGTCGCGAAAGGAGACGACGGGCAGGCCCGCCTCTGTCTGCCGCAGGTAGGCATCGCCCACCGGCCATGACGACGGCACGGGCGGCGTTTCGCGGACATATTTCGGTGCCAGCGAACAGGCTGCCAGGGGCAGGGCGATAGCTATGGCGAGGCTGCGCTTCATGCGGGTGCCTCCCCCTGAGTGCGGCCCAACCGGCGGTGGAGCGTCCTGATCCCGTCCCTCACCCCGCGGCGGACCAGCACGAAGAACAGCGGGATGTAGAAGATCGCCAGCGTGGTCGCGCTGATCATGCCGCCGATCACCGAGGTGCCGATCGCGATGCGGCTGTTCGCGCCCGCACCGCTGGCGAGCGCAAGGGGCAGGACGCCGAAGATGAAGGAAAAGCTGGTCATCAGGATCGGCCGAAGCCGGATCCGCGCCGCGGCGAGCGCCGCATCGATCACCCGCGCCCCCTTGCGTTCCGCCTGCTCGGCGAATTCGTTCATCAGGATCGCGTTCTTCGCGGCAAGCCCCATGGTGGTGAGCAAACCGATCTGCAGGTAAACGTCGTTCTGCAGCCCGCGCAGAGTGACCGCCAATACCGCTCCGATCAGGCCCAGCGGGATCACCAGCACGACCGCCAGCGGGATTGACCAGCTTTCATAGAGTGCGGCGAGGCACAGGAACACGACCAGCAGCGAGATCGCATAGAGCAAAGGCGCCCGGCCGGTGCTCAAACGCTCCTCGTAGGATGCGCCCGACCAGGCCACGCCCGTGCCGGGGAACTTGCTCGCGATCGCCTCGATCTCCGTCATCGCTTCGCCCGTGCTGATGCCGGGCGCGCTCTGTCCCTGGATTTCGAACGAGGGGACTCCGTTGAAGCGCGACAGGCTGCTCGGAGCCACCGACCAGCCCAGCCGGCTGAAGGCGGAAAAGGGCGTCATCGCCCCGCTCGCCGTGCGCACGTACCATTGCCCCAGCGCCTCCGGGCTCGAGCGGAACGGGGCGTCGCCCTGGACATAGACCCGCTTGACCCGCCCTTTATCGACGAAATCGTTGACGTAGCGCCCGCCCCAGGCCGTTGCCAGGGTCGCGTTCACATCGGAGGGATTGGCGCCGAACGCGGTCATCCGCTGGGGATCTGCATCAACCTTGAGCGTGGCGATATCGGGCAGGTCGTTGCTGCGCACACCCTGAAGCCGGCGGTCGTCCGAGGCCTCCTTCAGGAGCTGGTCGCGCGCGGCGAGGAACGCCTGCCGATCCATTCCGCCACGGTTGAGGAATTGCATGTTGAAACCGGTCGCGCTGCCCAGACCGCGAACCACCGGGGGTACCAGAACGAAGACCTGCGCATCGCGCAAGCCCTTGAATGCCGCAGTCGCACGCTGGGCGACCGCATCGGCCGACAGGTCCTTCCCGGGCCGCTGCGACCAGTCCTTGAGCTTGACGAAACCCTGAACGGTGTTCTGCCCGGCCACGGCTTGGCTGCCACCGCCGGTAACGGTGAACAGCCCGTCTACCGTGTCCTTCTCCTGGTTAAGGAAATAGCGCTCGATCGCCTTGGCCGTTTCGAGAGAGCGCTCCGTCGTCGCGCCAGACGGCAGCCGCGCCTGGATGCTCAGCGTACCCTGATCTTCCGATGGCAGGAAGCTGCTGGGAAGGCGCAGGAACAGCGCCACCAGCAACACCACCACGAGCAGGTAGATCCCGAGGAATCGCCACTTGCCGGCAACCATAATTCCGATGTTGTTCACATACCTGGTCGTGCCATCGTGAAGCGTGCGATTGAACCACGCCTGGCCTGCGGCCACCCGTTGCCCGAACCGCGGAAACCGCCGCATCAGCGCGGAATCTTGCAGACCGCTCTCCGCATTCTGCGGCCGCAACAGGGTGCTGGTCAGGGCCGGGCTGAGGATCAGGGCCACCAGCACCGACAGTGCCATGGCCGAAATGATGGTCAGCGAGAACTGCCGGTAGATCACTCCGGTGGTCCCGCCGAAAAAGGACATCGGCAGGAACACCGCTGAGAGCACGAGAGCGATGGCGACCAGTGCGACCTGGATTTCGCCCATCGACCGGATGGTCGCATCCCGCGCCGACATGCCCGGGTTTTCGTGTATTAGCCGCTCGACATTCTCGACCACGACGATCGCATCGTCAACCAGCAGGCCCACGGCCAGGGCCAGACCGAAGAGGGTCAGTGTGTTGATACTGAATCCGGCGAAGTGGAACAC
>DASTGC010000213.1:0-3576 GCA_035719485.1 Novosphingobium sp. | reverse complement strand
ATGTCGATCCGGCCAACTACACCCAGTCACTGGGTTGCTGGCACGGTTTCATCGGGCAGCAGAAGCTTATCTCGATCAAAAAGCACTTCGGCACCACCAAAGGGCGTTACCTGTACCTGTCGGGCTGGATGGTCGCCGCGCTGCGCAGCGAGTTCGGTCCGCTGCCCGACCAGTCGATGCACGAGAAGACGTCGGTCCCGGCGCTGATCGAGGAGCTCTATACTTTCCTGCGCCAGGCCGATGCCCGCGAACTGGGCGGGCTGTTCCGCGATCTCGACGCGGCCAAGCAGGCCGGCGATGCGGTCAATACCCACCGCCTCCTGCACAAGATCGACGAGTTCCAGACCCACGTCGTGCCGATCATCGCCGATATCGATGCCGGCTTCGGCAATGCCGAGGCGACCTATCTGCTCGCCAAGAAGTTCATCGAGGCGGGCGCCTGCTGCATCCAGATCGAGAACCAGGTGTCCGACGAGAAGCAGTGCGGCCACCAGGACGGCAAGGTGACCGTGCCGCATGAGGACTTCATCGCGAAGATCCGCGCGGTCCGCTATGCCTTCATGGAGCTGGGCGTGGATGACGGCGTGATCGTTGCCCGCACTGACTCGCTCGGCGCCGGCCTGACCAAGCAGATCGCCTATGTCCGCGAAAAGGGCGACATCGGCGACCAGTACAACAGCTTCCTTGATTGCGAGGAAGTCGACGCGGCCAGCCTGGGCCACGGCGACGTGCTGATCAGCCGCGACGGCAAGCTGATGCGCCCCAAGCGCCTGCCCAGCAACCTGTTCCAGTTCCGCTCGGGAACCGGTGAGGACCGCTGCGTGCTGGACTGCATCCATGCCCTCCAGAACGGTGCGGACCTCCTGTGGATCGAGACCGAGAAGCCCCACATCGGCCAGATCGGCGGCATGGTTTCGCGCATCCGCGAGGTCATCCCCAACGCCAAGCTGGTCTACAACAACTCGCCCAGCTTCAACTGGACGCTGAACTTCCGCCAGCAGGTCTTCGATGCCTGGGCCGAAGCCGGCAGGGATATCTCCGCCTATGACCGCGCGAAGCTGATGAGCGTGGACTACGACGCGACCGAGCTGGCCGCCGAGGCCGACGAGCGCATCCGCACCTTCCAGCGGGATGCGGCGCGCGAGGCCGGCATCTTCCACCACCTCATCACCCTGCCGACCTATCATACGGCCGCGCTCAGCACCGACAACCTCGCGAAGGAATACTTCGGCGAGCAGGGCATGCTCGGCTACGTCAAGGGCGTGCAGCGCCAGGAGATCCGCCAGGGCATCGCCTGCGTGAAGCACCAGAACATGGCCGGCTCCGACATCGGCGACGACCACAAGGAATACTTCGCCGGCGAGGCCGCGCTCAAGGCGGGTGGCGCCCACAACACGATGAACCAGTTCGCGGCCTGATATATTGCCACCACCCCCTCCCTTGCCGGGAGGGGGCCTCTTTCAAGGAGTAGCAAGATGAGCGAACCTGCCCGTGCCCGCGCGATCCTCTCCACGGAGGATTTCAAGCTGATCAAGCAAGCCGTGCTGTTCTACCTCAAGGCGAACGAAGACGGCCCGGACTCGGTGAAGTTCTCCAACCTCTATCATCGGCTGGGCTCGGCCGCACGCGGAGCACGACAGTAACACAAAAGTTCGATCAGCCGGCTGGCTGCCCGAGCGCTCCCTCGAGCAGGGCAAAGGCCGAGCGTGCGAAGGCGAACATGTTTTCCGTACGCGCATCGCTCATGGTCTCGATGACGCGGGTGGCCGCCGTGCCGTCTGGCCCGGCCACGGCCGCGCAGCTCTTGCCCGAGGCAACGCCCAACGGATGGACGCTGCCGCCGGCAGACCCGGTTTCGGCGAGCCCCCAGTCGGCGCCGAACCGGCTGCGCACCGCCTCGGCCTGGATCAGCGCATAGTCGGGCGTTGCCGAAATCATCCCTTCGGCCTCCTGCCGCCCGATGCCGAGCACCAGCTTGCGCGCCCGCAGCGAATAGATCACGCCGCCGCCCCGATAAAAGGCCGTGGCGCCCGGCACGGTCAGGATCGCGGCAGACAGCAATCCCCCCGTCGCCCCATCGGCGATCGCCAGCCGCTCGCCCCGCTGCTTCAGACGCGCCGCGATCCGCGCGGCCGTGGCGGACAGCGCGGCAAAGTCGTCCGTGCTCCCCTGCGTCATTCCGCTCCCCGCACGATCTCGGCCCAGGCCGCCTCGTCGATCACTTCGATCCCCAGGGCTGCCGCCTGCTTGAGCTTCGAGCCGGCGCCGGGCCCTGCCACTACGAGGTCGGTCTTCGCGCTGACCGAACCGGCCGCCCGCGCACCCAGGGCCTCAGCCTGTGCCTTGGCTTCGTCGCGGCTCATCGTCTCTAGCTTGCCGGTGAAGACAACCGTCTTGCCGGCGACGGCGCTGGCCCTTGTCTCAACCACATAGGGCGGCGGGCTCACTTCGGAGAGCAGGTCGTCCCACACCGCAACATTGTGCGGCTCATGGAAAAAATCGCCCAGCGCTTCGACCACCACCGGTCCGACGCCTTCGATCGACAGCAGCTCACTGCGCGCATCGGCAACTTCGGGCAGGTCCTTCGCGGGTTCGCCGGCCGAAAACAGGTCCGTCTGCCCCAGCGCCGAAACCCTGATCGCATTGGCACGTTCAGCCGCCGCGCGCAGCGCCCCAAGCGTGACGAACCGCTTCATCAGGTCGCGCGCCGTCACCGCGCCGACATGGCGAATGCCGAGGCCGAACAGCAGCCGGGCCGCATCGGGCGCGCGCTTGGCCTCGATGGCCGCCAACAGGTTGTCCACAGACTTGTCCTTCCAGCCCTCGCGCCCGACGATCTCGTCGCGCTTGCGCCTGAGGCGGAAGATGTCTGCGGGGCCCTGGTCCAGCCAGCCGAGGTCGAGGAATTCAGCGATCGACTTCTCGCCCAACCCTTCGATATCCAGCGCCCCACGGCTGACGAAATGCCGCAGCCGCTCGAACCGCTGGGCCCGACAGGTCAGCCCCCCGGTGCAGCGCACGTCGACCTCGCCCTCCTCGGCCACGGCTTCGCTGCCGCATTCCGGGCAGTGATCGGGGAACACGAAGGCCTCGCGGGCATCCGTCCGGGTCAGGTTGTCCACCACCTGCGGGATCACGTCGCCGGCACGCTGCAGCACGATGCGGTCGCCGACCCTGAGGCCAAGCCGGGCGATCTCGTCGCGGTTGTGCAGGGTCACGTTGGTCACGGTCACCCCGCCGACCGAGACCGGCCGCAACCGCCCCACTGGCGTCAGCTTGCCCGTCCGCCCGACCTGGATATCGATCGCCTCGATCGTCGTTTCGGCCTGCTCGGCTGGGAACTTTCGGGCGAGGCCCCAGCGCGGTGCCTTGGCGACGAAGCCAAGACGTTCCTGCCAGTCGAGCCGGTCGACCTTGTAGACCACGCCGTCGATGTCGTGCGGCAGGTCCGCGCGGGCGTGCTGGATCGTTGCATAGTGTTGCAATACCGATGCAGTGTCGTTGCAGAGCACCAGCAGCGGAGAGACCGGGACACCCCAGGCGGCGATCCGCTGCATCATCGCAAACTGCGTCGCT
>DASTGC010000212.1:0-2055 GCA_035719485.1 Novosphingobium sp. | reverse complement strand
CATGGGGGTGAGCAGCTGGTCCAGCTGCGCGCGCAGCTTGTCTTCCATCTGGCCCTGCAGCTCGAGCCGTTCGGAGTTGCCACTGCCCTTGTCGGTAAGCAGGCGCCCATGCTGGTCGATCACCCGTACGGCATCGGGGCTGAGCCCCGGAACCGAGCCGGCGACCAGGTTGACGATCGCGGCGGTCTGGCTGTCCCCCAGCTGGCGGCCCCGCGCGAGGCGGACCATGACCGAGGCCGAAGGGGCAACATTGTCGCGCACGAAGACCGATTTCTCCGCTTCGGCGAGGTGCACCCGCACGGCCTCCACCCCGTCGATCTCCATGATCGACAGGGTCAGGTCATGCTCGCGCGCGGCGCGCAGCCGGTCGTTCTCGACCGCACGGCTCGCGCCCAGCGGCAGCTTGTCGAGGCTCGCCGCGCCGGCATCGGGCGAAGCCAGCGCGCCGTCGGAGGCGACGAGCATGCGGGCCTTGTAGAGATCGTCCTCGCCCACGGTGAGGGCGCCGGTCTGGTTGTCGATGTGATAGGGGATACTGGCCTTGTCGAGGCTGGCGGTAACCTTGGCCCGCTCGCCGTCGTCGAGCTCGGAATAGAGCGTGCGCTGGGCCTGCGGGGCAAGCGTCGCCCAGGCCAGCGCAGCCATGCCGATCCCGGCCATGCCGCCGAACCACGGCAGGGTCTTGCGCACCGCCGGCTGGCGGGTGAACGCGCCAAGACGGGTGAGGACCGGGCCGCCTGCAGGGTCGGTCAGCGGAGCGATTAGCGAAGGAGCGGGGGCTGGCGGCGCGCCGTCAGCGGCTGGAACGAGGTCGGCCATCTATCAGACTCCCATCCGCATGATGTCCTGGTAGGCCGAGAGCAGGCGGTTCCTCACCTGCAGCGTGGCCTCGAAGGCGACGCCCGCTTCCTGGCGGGCCAGCATGACCTTGGCGATGTCGGTAACCTCGCCCTTTTCATAGGCGGTCGACATGTCCTCGGCCTTCTGCTGGGTGGCGCTGACCCCGTCGAGTGCGTGCTTGAGCGCGCCGGAGAAGCCTTCGGCAGGTCCCTGCGGCGCTTCGGGCGCGGGGCTCGCGCCGCGCACCTGCTGGAGCAGGTTCGAGCGATCGATGATCTGCTGGCGCATGGCGAGGATCTGCTGGATCCCGCCCGCGCCGCCGATGCCCCCAGGGCCTCCGACTCCCCCGCTCATCGCCGGCCGCCCGCCGCGGCGACGGCGATGCCGGCCTCGCGGAATGCGGCGAGGCGATAGCGCAGGGTGCGTTCGGAAATGCCCAGCTTGCGGGCCGCGGCAAGGCGGTTGCCGCCGGTCTCGCTCAGCGCCGCCATGATCGCGCGGGCTTCATGGATCTGCACGATGTTGGAGAGGGTGCGCTCGCCGCCTTCCGTGGTGGGGACGGAGCCCGGGAAGTCCGGGCGGTGGCCGGCGAGCGCAGCTCCGGGGGGGACGCCTTGGGAGGGGGTGTCGAGCTCGACCGGCTGGCCGACGAGGCGGGCCGGGCGGTCGAAGTGGATGTGGCGCGGCTCGATCGCCGCTTCGTTGCCGGCCAGCAGGAGCGCGCGGCGCATGACGTTTTCGAGCTCGCGCACGTTGCCGGGCCAGCCGTGGGTGCGCAGCAGGTCGAGCGTTTCGTCGGCCAGCCAGGGAATGGATCCGGTGGTCGGCGCATGGCGCAGCAGCAGCGCGAAGGCGAGGGGGGCAATATCCTCCGGGCGCTCGCGCAGGGGGCGCAAGGCAAGCGGGAACACATTGAGGCGGTAGTAGAGGTCGGCGCGGAAGCGGCCGTCCTGGACTTCGAGCGGCAGGTCGCGGTTGGCCGCGGCGATGATCCGCACGTCGACCTTGATCGGACGGCTCGCGCCGATCGGCACGACTTCGCCTTCCTGCAGCGCGCGCAGCAGCTTGGCCTGGAGGGAAAGCGGCATTTCGGCGATCTCGTCCAGCAGGAGCGTGCCGCCGTCGGCCGCGCGGAAGAACCCTTCGGCCGCCCCCGTCGCGCCGGTGAAGGCACCCTTCTGGTGGCCGAACAGCATGGCCTCGAGCATGGTCTCG
>DASTGC010000211.1:0-5415 GCA_035719485.1 Novosphingobium sp. | reverse complement strand
AGCGGAGCGAGAACCGGCACCGCGGCTGCCTCGCTGGCGCTCGGCATAGTCCCTCGACTGCGCTCGGGAGGAGCGGGGTTGGGAAGGGGGGGCGTTAGGTGCAGCACGTCGCCCGTCAGAACCCCACGACCGGCGTGGCCGCCGAATTCGCCCAAGGTGAAGGCGGCGCGGCTGCCGAGGAATTCGGGCGCGGCGATCCCGCCTTCTACCAGCAGGTAGCCGCGCAGGCCGTCGGCGGTGACGCGGCCGATCTGGAGGGTTTGGCCGGGGATCACGTCGAGGGGCTGCCAGAAGGACACGGGTTCGCCGTCGAGGGTGACGGCGAAGTCTGCGCCGGTGAGGCAAATGCGGGCGGCGGCGTCGAACCTGAGGGTGGGGCCCGCAGCGGTGAATTCGAGGCCGGCCGCTCCTTCATCGTTGCCGAGCAGGCGGTTGCCGAGGCGGAAGGAGAGCGCGTCCATCGGGCCGCTGGGGGGGACGCCGACGGCCCAGTAGCCGACCCGGCCGGGCCAGTCCTGCACGGTGGTTGCGGCGCCGCCGGCGAGGACGCGGATGGTCTGGGGCTGGTAGGGAATCGTGGCCAGGGCGCGCGTGGAGACCTTGCCCGAGGTGAACAGGTCCGAGGCGACGACGGTGCGCAGCCAGTCGAGGTTGGTCTCGATGCCGGTGAGCCTCGATCCGGCTAGGGCCTGTTGCAGCGCGGCGATGGCCTCGGTGCGGGTGGGGGCGGTGACGATCAGTTTGGCGAGCATCGGATCGTACCACGCGGAAACGTGAGAGCCGGCGGCAACCCAGCCATCGACGCGGGGACCTGGTGGGAACACCACTTCGGTGAGCAGGCCGGACGAGGGGCGGAAGTCGGCCGCCGGGTCTTCCGCGTAGAGGCGGACCTGGATCGAGGCGCCTTGCGGATTGGCCTGGAAGCCCTCGAGCATGGCGAAATCGCCCGCGCCGCCGCGGACCATCCATTCGACGAGGTCGACGCCGGTGACCTGTTCGGTGACGCCGTGTTCGACCTGGAGGCGGGTATTGACCTCGAGGAAGTAGAAGTCGTCCCGCGCCGGGTCGTAAAGGAATTCAACCGTGCCGGCGGAGCGGTAGTTGGCGCCGGCAGTGAGGCGCACGGCGGCGTCGATCATTGCTTCGCGGGTGGCGGGTGGCAGGAGCGGGGCGGGCGTTTCCTCGACCACTTTCTGGTTGCGGCGCTGGAGCGAGCAATCGCGTTCGCCCAGCGCGACGACCTTGCCCTGCCCGTCGCCGAAGACCTGGACCTCGATGTGGCGGGCCGTCTCGACATAGCGTTCGAGGAAGACCCCGCCGTTGCCGAAATTGCCCGCGCCCATGCGCACGACCGAGGCGAAGGCGTCGGCCAGCTCGTCGGGCGAATGGCAGATCTTCATGCCGATGCCGCCGCCGCCGGCCGTGGCCTTGAGGATCACCGGGTAGCCGATGCCCGCGGCGGCGCTGACAGCGGCGGCGGGGTCGGTCAGCAGCCCGGTGCCGGGGGCGAGGGCGACGCCGTGCGCCTCGGCGAGATCGCGGGCGGTGTGCTTGAGGCCGAAGGCCGTGATGTTTTCCGGCGTGGGGCCGATGAAGACGATCCCCGCCGCGGCGCAGGCGGCGGCGAACTCGGTACTTTCGGAAAGGAAGCCGTAGCCGGGGTGGATCGCCTCGGCGCCGGTTTCTTTCGCCGCGGCGAGGATGGCGGGCACGTTGAGATAGCTTTCCGCCGCGGCGGGCGGGCCGATGCGGACGGCCTCGTCGGCCTCGGCCACGTGCAGCGAGCCGGCGTCGGCGTCGGAAAAGACGGCGACCGAGCCGATCCCCATGGCTTTAAGCGTGCGGATGATCCGGCAGGCGATCGCGCCGCGGTTGGCAATGAGGACCTTCGAGAACATCAGGAGCCAATTTCCACTGGCGCGCTCACGATCATGCGGACGGGGGTGGGGTTGAAGCCATTGCAGGGGTTGTTGACCTGCGGGCAGTTGGAGACGACCACCTCGACGTCCATCTCCGCGACGAGATCGACCATGAGGCCGGGGGCGGAAATGCCGTCGACGATGCCCAGCGCGCCGTCGGCCTCGACCGGCACGTTCATGAAGAAGTTGATGTTGGAGACCATATCGCGCTTGCCGCGGCCGACGCGGACATTGGCGCTGAGAAAATTGTCGACGCAGGCATGCTGGCTCTTGGTGTGATGGCCGTAGCGCAGGGTGTTGCTCTCGCACGAGCAGGCGCCGCCGATGGTGTCGTGATAGGCGACGTTGGTGGCGGTGATGGTCATCATCGGGCGGTGCTCGTTGGAGAGGAGCCTGGCGCCGGCCTTCAGGAAGATGTTGCCTTGCGCCGCGACGGTGGTCTGGGCGCAGTAGCGCTCGGCATCGTCGGCCGCGGCATAGACGAGGAAGTCCACCGCCTGGTTGCCTTCGAGATCGACTATCCGCAGGGTCTCGCCCTTGGCCACCCGGTGCAGCCAGGGCGCGCGGGCGGGGACGATTTCGTCGTGGATGACTGGGCCGGGGAGATCGGCGAGGTGGGGATCGGCCATATTGGGTTACCTCGCGTAATAGTCTTCGGTGTTGAGGAAGGCGCGGGTGGCCTCGGGCGAGGCCGTGCGGATCGGATCGTCAGTGGGCGTGACTGCGCCCTTCCAGGCCGTGGCGCGCAGAGTGGTGACGCTCCATTCGGGGCGTGGGTCGAGCACGTGGGGGCAGTTGGCGACGACCAGGATCAGGTCCATCTCGGCGCGCAGGATCACGTGCCGGCCGGGGGCGAAGGGGCCGACCTGCGGCTCGATCGTGCCGTCCCCGGCAATGCGGGTGCCCTTGAACAGGTTGACGCAGGGGTGGACGTCCTTGCGGCCGAGGCCGTGTTTGGCGACGCCGAGCATGAAACGATCGCGGGCGTTGGGGTGCGGGCCGTAGTTGGTCCCGGTGCGGTATTTACGCGCGTTCGAGGCTTCGGAGGAGGCGCCGCAGAAGGCGTCGTGGGTGGAGGCGGTGTCTTCGAGGATGGACATGAGGACGCGGCCCATGTCGGACAGGAGCAGCTTGCCTGCGCCGAGGTAACCGTTCCACTGGACCTTGAGGGTATCGGCGACGTTGAGGCGCTCGGTCGGCATTTCCGCGTTGAACAGCAGCAGCGAGGCGCAGGCATCGCCGTGCAGGTCGATCAGGCGCAGGCGACTGCCGCGCGACAGGCGGCGCGAGGCATAGCCGCCGGGCGCGATCGTTTCCTCCCAGGTGATGGGGCCGGACGCGTCAGCCGCGGCAGCGGGGACCACCGGCATGGCCTCGACCACGGTGCCGGCTTGGGCGCGGGCATGGTCGCGCGCGGCATAGGGGTTCGCGGTCTGGCTCATCAGCGGGCATCCTTGGCGGAAAGGGGCGGGAGCAGGGCGGTGGTGGTGACGAGACTGCACTGCTGCACGCCGCGCGTTTGCCGCAGTGCGTCACGCAGATTGTGAAGGGTCTGCGCCGTACCCTGGACGAGCAGGACTTCCATCGCCTGGTCGTTTTCGAGGAAGATGTGCTGGCTCGAGATGATTTCGGCGACGTAGCCGAGCTGGACCTGGGCCATGGCCTGCCGGACCCTGCCTGACTCTGCCCGGTAGACCAGCGTGATCGTGCCCGCGAGCATAGAATCCGGGCGCTCGCGAGCGGAATGCTCGGCCAGTTCGGCGCGGATCAGCTCGGCGATCATCTGGGAGCGGTTGGCCACGGCGCGTTCGGCAACCATGGCGTCCAGCTCGGAAAAGAGCTCAGCCGGAAGGCTGATCGAGAGCCGGACGAGGCTTGGCGCGGGGAGTGAATCAGGGTGTGGAGTGGCCATGTCCATTGCCTATGCCGTATTACGAAATGCATCAAGAGTAATATTTACGCTGCGTCGCAGCATCTAAAAAACAGGCATGGCGCAAGAGAGTTTGCCTGTTTTTTGAGCAGAGGACCTCTTCGCTGAATTGCGTACGTGCGCGGAAAACACGACGTGCGGGATTTGGCACGGTGCTTGCGTGAAGGTTCGGGCCAATGAGGGCAAAGAACCATCAATTCCTGAGGGGGAATTATGAAGACGATTATCAAGGCAGCTCTGGCCACCACCGCAATGGCCTCGGCCTTCGCCGCCGCTCCGGCCTTCGCGGACGATGCCGGCCCGGTCACCATCACCGGCAACGTGGCGCTGACGACGGAATACCGCCTGCGCGGCATCTCGCAGACCGACGGCGACCCGGCGATCCAGGGCGGCATCACCATCGCCACCAAGCCCGGCTTCTACGTGAGCACCTGGGCCTCCAACCTGTCGGGCGCCGGCAGCTTTGGCGGCGACAACATGGAGCTCGACCTGATCGGCGGCTACACCAAGGCGATCGGCCCGGTGACCCTCGATGGCGGCGTGATCTACTACGTTTATCCGGGCACTAAGGGCTTCGATTACGTCGAGCTGTACGGCTCGGTTTCCGGCAAGGTCGGTCCGCTCAATGCCAAGCTCGGCACCTATTGGGCGCCCAGCCAGAAAGCCATCGCTTCGGTAACGACCAAGGGCCACAACATCTGGGTTTACACCGACTGGGGTCTGCCGATTGCCGGCACGCCGATCACGCTCAAGGCCCATGGCGGCTACTCGTCGGGCAACAGCGGCTACACGAAGGGCATCGACGTGCTCGACTACGCTGTGGGCGCCGACCTGACCTACAAGTCACTGACGCTCAATGTGTCATTCGTTGGCACCGATGTCAGCCGCGCCAACGCCGCGCTGCTGTGGCCGTCGACGCCGACCCAGACCGGGCACGACATCACCAAGGGCAAGGTCGTCGCGACTCTGACCGCCGCGTTCTGATAAAGGGAAGCCCCGCCGTCGTCGCATCGGCGGGGCTTTTCTCTCTCCCCAAAATCCCGTGATTCGGGTCGCACTCCGATAAGAAAGGCCGCGAGAAGGTCCATGCGGCTCGTCAACATCCGGCCCGCCCGCGGCCCGCGCATCCTGATCGGCATGGTCCCGATCGCGATCGCCCTGATCATCTACGCGGTCTTTTCCGCCGCCCGGGCCGAGGCCAATCCCAACGACAAGGTCCTGCCGACCTTCCTCGCCATGGCCCAGGCTGCCTGGCGCCTGTTCACGCAGGCCGATCCGCGCACCGGCGAGATCACCGCATGGGCCGATACCAGCGCCAGCCTGTGGCGGCTGGGGATCGGCGTCGGCATCGCCACACTGTCCACCCTGGTGATCGGCATCGCGCTGGGCGTGGTCCCGCTGGTCCGCGCCGCGCTGGGGCCGCTGGTGACGGTGATCGCGGTGATCCCGCCGATCGCGGTCCTGCCGATCCTGTTCATCGCCCTGGGCCTGGGCGAGGCCTCGAAGATCGCGCTGATCGCCGTGGGCATCGCCCCCTACATGATCCGCGATCTTGCCGGATATGTC
>DASTGC010000210.1:0-11782 GCA_035719485.1 Novosphingobium sp. | reverse complement strand
GGCAGGGAACGATCTCGCTGCCGGGGGGGACGATGCCTTGGGCAATGTCGCTCGGGCTGGCGGTGGAATCGACGAGTTTGAACTCGAGCTTCGCGGTCTGCCCGAGAAGGCTCTTGAGCGCCGCCGGGTCCTTGAGGCCGGGCACCTGGACCACGATGCGCTGGGCGCCCTGGCGGATGATGGTCGGCTCGCGGGTGCCGAGGGCGTCAATGCGCTTGCGCACGACTTCGGTGGCCGTGTCCATGGCCCGGCTGACGTCGGCATCGATCCCGGCCTGGGTGGGGGTGAGGACGATGCGGTTGCCGTCGAGCACACCGATGTCCCAATCGCGCTGGCCGCTCATGCCGACACCACGGGTCAAGGGGAGCACGGCTTCGCGCGCCTTGTCGATCTGGGCCGGGTTCTCCACCATGAAGCTGACCACGCCATTGAGGGTGGTGATATCGCCGATGGCGACGTCGGGCGCATCGCTCTTCAGCTTCTGGCGGACGTTTTCGTCCATGGCTTCAAGGCGCTGGCGCTTGACCTGGTCGGGGTTGGCCTCGAGCAGGATGTGGCTGCCGCCCGCAAGGTCGAGCCCGAGATTCACCTCGGGACTGGGCAGGACCGAAGGCCAGCGCAGGTTGGAGAAGGTGAACAGCGAGGGCAGCGAGGCGACCATGGCAATGGCGGCCAGGGCCCAGTAGAACGCCTGCTTCCAGCGGGGAAAATCGAGCATGTTCGGGCGATCCTCGCCTTATTTTCCAGCAGACGTTCAGTCGTTCGCGGGCGTGCCGCCCGGCTGGAGCACGTCGGAAATGGTCGAGCGCACGGCGCGGACCCTGACGTTGGGCCCGAGTTCGAGGTCGACATGGGCGTCGTCGACCTTGAGCACCTTGCCGATCAGCCCGCCGGCAGTGACCACCTGATCGCCCTTCTTGAGCCCGTCGATCTTCGCGCGCTGGGCCTTCTGCTGCTGCATCTGCGGGCGCAGCAGGAAGAACCAGAAGACCAGCCCCATGCCGATGAACGGGATGAATGAGGTCCAGGCCGGCGGAGCACCCGCGGCGGCGGCGGAAAGGATGACAAGTGAGGCTGTGGTCATGGGCTGACTATCGGCTTTCGTCGCGGGGTTTGGCCCGTTCGGGCCGTCATGGCCGGGCGGTTAGCAGCTATGCCGCCAAGTGGCAACGCGTCGCCCCCTCGGCCCGCCCAATGCCGCGCGCGGTCCACACCTCGGCGCTTGCATCGGCGGTAACGCCTGCCTATAGGCCGCCGCTCCGGTCGGGACGTAGCGCAGCCTGGTAGCGCATCACACTGGGGGTGTGGGGGTCGGAGGTTCGAATCCTCTCGTCCCGACCAATTTTCCAAAATCATTGGCAACATGGCGTCAGGGCGCGGTGCATATCTTGCCCGCGGGTTTAGAGAGGGCCATGATTGGGATAGCACGCCAGGCAGCGTGCGGGATCACGATGGAGAGCGAGCATGAGGAAAGCGGCGGAAGCAATCCCGGTGCGCGTGCCTACAGAGGACCGCGAGGCCATCTGCGACATCATCCATCGCTATGCCTTCTATTCCGACACGGCGCAGTACCGGATGATGCCGACGCTGTTCACCGAGGACGCCGTGTTCGATGAGACCTGCCTCGGGTTTCCAATCCGCCGCGGGATGGCCGAGCTTCAGCAGATCTTCAGCGTTCCTTCCGACAAGTATATATATTTCGTCCACTTCATCTCGAACATCCTGTTCAAGAGCTATGACGGCACGACTGCCACGTCGACCTCGTACCTGCGCGGCGAAGGTATTCTCAGCTCGGGCGCGCGACCGCTGATCCTGGGCTACTACGACGACGTGTTCGAGAAGACCGCCAGCGGCTGGCTGATCAAGCAGCGCCGCCTGGTTCCTTTCGCCCCGCCCAGCGGGTTTACAGTCTAGGATTTTCCTACATTCGCCGATTTGGTTACATGCCCGGGGCCTCAACCTGCCACGGAGCCAATCCCATGGGCCTATTCGAAGCCATTCTCGGTCCCTTCACCGCCATCATCGACAAGGTCATCCCCGATCCCAAAGAGCGCGACGCGGCCAAGCTGGAGCTGCTGCGACTGCAGGGAAGCCAGGAACTCACTCTGCTCCAGACCCAGCTGTCGGCCATCGTCGCCGAGGCCGGTTCGGCCGATCCATGGACCAGTCGCGCCCGTCCCAGCTTCCTCTACGTGATGTATGCTCTGATCCTGTTTTCGGTGCCGATGGGCCTGGTCGCCGCGTTCGATCCGCGCACGGCCCTTGCCATCGGCCAGGGCATGACCGCCTATCTCTCGGCCTTGCCCGAGCCGCTCTACGCGCTCTTCGGCACCGGCTACCTCGGCTACACCGCCGCCCGCCAGTGGGGCAAGGTAAGGGGTTCGGACAGATAGCGGCATGCCACTCCCCCGCTTGCGTTGGCGCTGCGCCCGGCTAAGGATGGAGCTTCAACACGGCGGGGGAGCCATGAGCCAGACTGTCTTTGTCCTCAACGGACCCAACCTCAATCTGCTCGGCACCCGCGAGCCGGAAATCTACGGTTCGACCACGCTCGACGATATCGGGAACATGCTAACTGCCCGCGCCGCCGAACTCGGCCTGGCAATCGACATGCGCCAGTCCAACCATGAAGGCCACCTGGTCGACTGGATCCACGAGGCCGCCGCCAGCGGAGCCAGAGCCGTCCTGCTGAATGCGGGCGCCTTCACCCACACCAGCGTCGCCCTGCTCGACGCGATCAAGAGCGTGAACGTGCCGGTGATCGAGGTTCACCTCTCCAATCCCCACAAGCGCGAGGCCTTCCGGCACAACAGCTTTGTCGGCATGGCCGCCGTCGCGACGATCGCCGGATTTGGCGCCGAATCCTACGTGCTGGCGCTGGAAGCCGCCGCAAGGCTTTGAGGATAATTCGGCCAAATTGCTTGCCACGTCACGCCTAGCGGCGATACGGGGCGCCAAACCGCAATACGGAAAGTACGAAAATGGGCGAAACCCCGGGCCGCACCGGCAAAATGAATATTGACAGCAAGCTGGTCCGCGAACTGGCGGAGCTGCTGTCGGACACGGGCCTTTCGGAGATCGAAGTCGAGGATGGCGAGCGCAAGATTCGCGTAGCCCGCCAGTTCACGACCGTGGCCCCGGCGACGGTCCAGGTCCCGGCTCCAGCGGCTGCTCCGGCTCCCGTCGCGCCCGCTCCGGCCGAAGCCCCTGCCGCCGCTGCGCCTGCGGCCCCCGTCGACGCGGTCAAGTCGCCGATGGTCGGCACGGTCTACCTTGCCCCGGAACCGGGCGCGGCCAACTTCGCCGATGTCGGCAAAACGGTGAAGGCGGGCGACACACTTCTGATTGTCGAAGCAATGAAGGTGATGAACCCGATCCTCGCGCCCAAGGCAGGCACGGTCAGCGCGGTCCTGGTCGAGAATGGCCAGCCGGTCGAATTCGACCAGCCGCTCGTTGTGATCGCCTGACGCATGGCGATCCGCCGGCTGCTCATCGCCAACCGCGGCGAGATCGCGCTGCGCATCCATCGCGCCGCGCATGAGATGGGGATCGAGACCGTCGCGGTCCATTCCACCGCCGATGCGGAGGCGATGCACGTGCGTCTCGCCGATCATGCGGTGTGCATCGGCCCCCCGGCGGCGCGTGATTCCTACCTTAACGTGGCCGCCATCATCTCGGCCGCCGAGATCACCCATGCCGATGCGATCCACCCCGGCTATGGCTTCCTCTCGGAAAACGCGAAGTTCGCCGAAATCGTGGAAGCCCATGACATTACATGGATCGGCCCCAAGCCCGAACACATCCGCACGATGGGCGACAAGATCGAGGCAAAGCGCACCGCCGGCGCGCTGGGCCTGCCGCTCGTCCCCGGATCGGACGGCGCGGTTTCCGATGTGAATGAAGCGAAGGCCATTGCCGAGGCTGCCGGCTACCCGGTGATCATCAAGGCCGCCTCGGGCGGCGGTGGCCGTGGGATGAAGGTCTGCACCAGCCCTGACCAGCTCGAAACCTTGATCCAGCAGGCCGGGAGCGAGGCCAAGGCCGCCTTCGGCGATGCCACGGTCTATATCGAGAAGTACCTTGGCAATCCACGCCACATCGAGTTCCAGGTGTTCGGCGACGGCAAGGGCAATGCCATCCACCTCGGCGAACGCGACTGCTCGCTCCAGCGGCGCCACCAGAAGGTGCTCGAGGAGGCGCCCTCCCCGGTCATCTCGCCCGACGAGCGCGAACGCATGGGCGGAATCGTCGCCAAGGCCATGGCCGACATGGGCTATCGCGGCGCCGGCACGATCGAGTTTCTCTGGGAAAACGGCGAGTTCTACTTCATCGAGATGAACACCCGCCTGCAGGTGGAACATCCCGTTACCGAGGCGATCACCGGTGTCGACCTGGTGCGCGAGCAGATCCGCATTGCCGATGGCCTGCCGCTCTCGGTCAAGCAGGAGGACATCGAGTTCAAGGGCCACGCGATCGAATGCCGCATCAATGCGGAAGACCCGTGGACCTTCGCTCCTTCGCCCGGCGAGGTGACCAGCTACCATGCCGCCGGCGGCATGCACGTGCGCGTCGATAGCGGGCTCTACGCCGGCTACCGCATCCCGCCCTACTACGATTCGATGATCGCCAAGCTGATCGTCTACGGGCGCACCCGCGAGGGCTGCATCATGCGCCTGAAGCGCGCGCTCGAGGAGATGGTCATCACGGGCCCGAAGACCTCGATCCCACTGCACCAGGCCCTCCTGACCGAACCGGACTTCCTCAGCGGGGACTATTCGATCAAGTGGCTCGAAGAGTGGCTTGCCCGGCGCGGCGCCTAGGATAGCCGCTCCTTTTCACTAGACTGTTGTCCACTGACCGCCCTAGTCCTTGCTGCCGAAAGGCAAGGGAGCGGCATTGGCATGAAGCTGGCAGGCAAGATCGCGGTCATCACAGGCTCGGGCAACGGCATCGGTGAGGCGTTTGCCCGCCGGTTTACCGCCGAAGGCGCCAAGGTGATCGTCACCGACATCGAGGCCGCTTCGGCCGAGCGGGTTGCCGCGGACATCGGCGCCCATGCCCTCGCGGCCGACATCACGAGGGAGGAGGAGGTTCTCCGCGTTGCCGACTTCGCCCGCGCGAAGCACGGGCGGATCGACGTATGGTTCTCCAATGCCGGCTGGTCGGGTCCGCGCCAGCCTGGCGACCTGCAGGACAACGCCACCTGGGATCTCTCGTGGAATCTCCACGTGATGAGCCACGTCTACGCCTGCCGCGCCGTGCTCCCGGAGATGGTCGCACGGGGCGAAGGATATCTGCTTCAGACCGCGTCGAGTACGGCCCTCGAAATCCAGCCCGAAAAGATCGCCTATTCCGTGACCAAGCACGCAGCCCTGGCCCTCGCGGAATCGCTCGCCCTGCACTATCGGCCGAAGGGAATCGGCGTCTCCTGTTTCTGCCCGGCGGCAATGCTGACCCGCATGTTCCTGTCCAACAACATCCCTGAGGATCACCCGGTCTACCAGGCCGCAGTCACGCCCGAACAGGTGGCCGAGATCGTCGTGCGTGGCATGGAGGCCGAACAGTTCCTGCTGACCACGGTGCCCGATACCCTCGAAGGTTTCCGTCGGAAGGCCGCTGATTACGAGGACTGGTTCAGCTCGCTCTCGCCGAAGGTCACCTGACGGTTCAAGCTCGCCCACAGGCTCAGGTTTCCTGGGACGACTGCTTGCAAGAACGCAAAAAAGCGCATCAATTAACCCATACGAAAACTCGGGAGCGGGATGACGTGGACGGGGCTCAATACAGGCAGTCACTGGCGGATGGCCGCCGCGTGTTCCACGGCGGCCAGGAGGTTGCCGATGTCGCGACACATCCCGCCTTCGCATCGATGGTGGATACCGTGGCCGACGGATACGATCGTATGCAATGCAACGGCAGCGAGCCGGCCGGCTTGTGGCAGCCGCCGCGTACCGTTGCCGAGCTGCGGCAGCAACTCGCCACGCGGCTCGACTCCCTGACCGAAGTGACCTTCATGACGGCCTCGGCGCTGTTGACCGCGGCAACCCGGATCAAACCCGTCCGGCCCCAGGGCAGCGCTGCCATCGCCGCTTTCCTGGAGGCGGTGCGCGCAGGTGGCTTGCGCGTGGCCGAGTGCATCACCGACGCGAAAGGGGATCGCAGCGTTCCCCCGGTGCAGCAGGTCGATCCCGAGGCCTATCTCCGGGTGGTCGAGCGCAGGGCAGACGGCGTGGTGCTGCGCGGGGCCAAGCTGCATATCGCTCATGCCGCAATCTGCCACGAACTGGTGATCATGCCGACCAAGGCGATGAAGGCGGGCGAGGAAAGCTATGCCATCGCCTGCGCGGTTCCGGTCGCCTCCCCCGGTGTGATCGTGGTCAATGCCGGTTCACCCCCGACTGGGGACGAACGCGACTATCCCTTCACCCGGGACCATTTCGTTTCGCACGGCTTTGTCATCTTCGACGATGTCTTCGTCCCCAACGAACGTATCTTTCTCGATGGCGAGACCGCGTGCGCCGCCACCTTTGCCCATTCCCTCGGCCTGTGGAACCGGGCGCAGGGCATCGCGACCATGGCCGACGATGCAGACCTGCTCGTTGGCTTCGCGCAGCTGATCACCGAAGCCAACGGTTTGACCAAGGTCCCTCATATCCGTGAAAAGATTACCAGCATGGCAATCCATGCGACCCTGCTTAGGGCATGCCTGGAAGCATCGCTGGCCAACAGCAATGTCTCTGATGAGGGCTACATCGAACCCAATGAGCTCTACGCCACGGCCGGCCGGTTTCTCGGTTCCGAAAAGCTGTCGGCCATGATCCGCGATCTTCACGACATCGCCGGAGGGTCGGTCCAGACCGCCCCCTCAATGGCCGACATCGACAGCGCGGTGACTGGCCCATTCATCCGGCGGTATATGGCAACGCCGCCCCACGCCGATGGCGAGCACCGGGCGCGCCTGTTTCACGCGATCCGCGACCTGACCATGACTTCCTACGGAAGCTATCGCACCCTCGCATCACTGATCGGTGGTGGTGGGTTGTTCGCGCAGCGGATCGTGGCCCGCAAGCTTTACGACATGGGGAGGGCGACCAGGATGGCCCTCGCGGAGGCAGGCCTGGGGCCTGGCGGAGATTGACACGCGCGCAAGCGCAGCGGGAGAATCGCACCGCGCGCTCACACGTCGAGTGGCACACCAGGCTCCTGTTTGGCAGTGCGGATCGTCAACGAGGTCTTGACGCTGGCGACGTTGGGCGCCGGGGTCAACTTGCTGGTGAGGAATTCCTGGAAACTCTGCAGGTCGCGGCTGACGATCTTCAGGATGAAGTCGATCTCGCCGTTCAGCATGTGGCACTCGCGCACTTCAGGCAGAGCCTTCATGGCCTCTTCGAACTGACGCAGGGCTTCCTCTGCCTGGCTGCGCAGGGAGACCAGCGCGAAAACCGTAATGGCGTAGCCCAGCTTCGTCCCGTCGAGCTCGGCATGATAACCCTTGATGACGCCCTGGTCCTCAAGCGCACGAACCCGGCGCAGACAAGGCGGCGCGGTCAGCCCAACCCGGCCGGCAAGTTCTACGTTGGTCATCCGTCCGTCATCCTGCAATTCGGCGAGGAGGTGGCGGTCAATCTGGTCAAGGTTGGCCATGGAAGTTCTTGTTTCTCTGCGATTTGCGGGTCGACCGGGCCGATCAGGAAAGATTCGGCCCGCTGACCGCCCAACCTTATAATTTTATTATTCGGCAGCGCAATCGTGCCGCTTTGCGACAACTAGGCGCAAGCTCTTCCGCAATCGTAACAAGCTGCTAAGTCCTTTGCGCCTATAGGCCTTTCCAGCCAAATCTTTGCGACCCCGGCTGAGCCGCCCTTCTGGAGACCTGATGCACGTCGACGATCGCCTTGCCACCGTGCTCGGTGTCCGCGTCGAGAGCGTGGTCGCACGCCGGATCCAGTACCGCCAGCTGATCGACATCGTCGGCACCGCGCCGGTGGGCGGCGGGGACGAGCGGCTGGACGCGGCTTTCGTCCGGCTGGCGGAACTGGCGGGCGAGCTATCGGCCGAGGATCGGGCAAAGGCCCTGGGCGAACCGGGCGTGCGCCTGCGCAACCCGCGCCTCGTCGCCGATCTGGCCGCGGATGAACCGGCGGTCGCAGTCGCCGCCATCCGCGCTGCCCGGCTCAACGATGCGCAATGGCTCGACCTGGTACCCGCCCTGCCGCTGCCCGCGCGCGGCCTGCTGCGGCACCGCCGCGACCTCGGTCCCGAAGTGAGCCAGCGGCTGGAACGCCTGGGCATTGCCGATCGCGCGCTTCCGCCCACCGTCGATGAGGCCACGGCATCGCCGCCGCTGGCCCCAACGGCGGTGGAGAACCCGCCAGCCGTCCATCGCCCGGTGGCCTTTCCCACGCCGCCTTCGCCCCCTTCGCCAGCACCATCATCGCCAGAACGGACCTTGCCGCCTGCCGGCGACGGCATCGGCGCGCTGGTCCGCCGAATCGAGGCGTTCCGCCGCAGCCGCCAGGGCACGGCTCCGCCATCGCCCGCCAACGATGCGCCGCGCCTGCCGCTGGGGGAGCGCGAAGCCGATCTTCCCCCGCTCACCGTGTTCGCCTTCAGCACCGACCGCACCGGGCGAATCGACTGGGTAGACGCGCCGGTTCCAGGCATGCTGGTCGGTCTGAGCCTTGGACTTGTCGAAGCCGGGTCGGTGGGTGCTGAGCCCGCAGGTCTCGGCGAAAGCCTTCGCCGACGTCTCCCGCTGCGCCACCGCCCAGTGGTACTGTCGGGGTCTGCCGCTATCGCCGGAGACTGGATTGTCGATGCCATTCCGGATTTTGACGAGACCGGCCGGTTTGCGGGCTATCTAGGCCGGTTTCGCCGCCCGGCGGCCGCTGCTCCCCAGCCGGCGACAGAATCGGACCGCATGCGCCAGGTCCTGCACGAACTGAAGACGCCGGTGAACGCGATCCAGGGTTTCGCCGAAGTGATCCAACAGCAGCTGTTCGGCCCGACGCCGCACGAATACCGCGCCCTTGCCGCAGAGATCGCCGGCGATGCTGCCCGCCTGCTGGCCGGGTTCGACGAACTGGATCGCTGGGCCCGGCTGGACGCCGGTGTGCTCAAGCCCGAGGAGGGCCTGTGTGATTTCGCCATGGTCGTGGCCGGGCTGGTCAGCCAGCTGGAGCATTACACGGCAGGACGCAGCAGCGGCTTTACCCTTGAAGCCGATGCCGGTGAGATCCCGGTTGCGCTCAGCGAGCCCGAGGCTCAGCGCCTTGCATGGCGCCTGCTGGCCACCTGCGCAGGCTTTGCTCGCCCCGGCGAGATGCTGGCGCTGACCTTGCAACGCCGCGACGGGCGCGTGACCCTTGCCGCTGCCCTGCCTGAAGCCCTCGGCGCCATCACCTCTCCGGCTGACGCGCCCACGGCCCCGGGAGCCCAGGCAATCAGCGCGGGGATATTCGGGACGGCGTTCACCCTGCGCCTGCTCGCTGCCGAAGCCTTGCAGGCGGGCGGCGCCCTGAGTCTCCGCGAGGGCCAGGCCCGGCTCGAGTTGCCAGCCGTGCAATCGGTTGGATTGACCGCGGCCGATGGCGCATCTAGCCAAGCGGTCAGCAATGTCACGAACGCTGGTTCCTGACTTGCCCTGCGGGGGCAGCACGATGGCTGAAGCGCAAATCACCGATGCACCGGATGAAGACCGGTTTGTCCGGTTCGACCCGGGTTTCGGGCAGCGCTTCCTCGTGACAGTCGATACCGAAGAGGAATTCGACTGGAACAAGCCGCTGCGCGCCGAAGGTCACACGTTGCGTTCGGTGTCCCGGATCGAACGCTTCCAGACGTTCTGCGAAGGTCATGGAGTGGTGCCTGTCTATCTGGTGGACTATCCCGTGGCGACTTCGGGCCTCGCGGCCGACCTGCTGCGCGAAGCCGTTGCCGCAGGGCGGGCCGAGGTCGGCGTCCAGCTTCACCCCTGGGTAAGCCCCCCGCTCGAAGAGCAGGTCACCGAATTCAACAGTTTCGCCGGTAACCTGCCGCCCGAGCTGGAGCGGGCCAAGTTCGCCAGGCTGCGCGATATGATCGAACGCGCGTTCGGCGCTGCCCCACAAGTATACCGAGCCGGTCGCTATGGTGTCGGGCCCAACACGCCGGCGATCCTGCGCGATCACGGCATCGCGATCGACACCTCGGTCCGCGCCCGGTTCGACTACAGCGCCAGTGGCGGGCGCAATTTCCGCGACCTGCCCGTGCGCCCATGGTGGGTGGACAGGTCCGGCGGGCTGATGGAACTGCCGCTCACCACAGTGTTCTGGGGTGGCCTCGCCCGCCTGGGTCCGTGGCTCTACCCCCGCCTCTGGCGCGTACCGCAGCTGCGCGGGGCTCTGGCCAGGATCGGCCTGCTGGAACGCATCCCGCTGACCCCTGAGGGGGTGAACGAAGTGGAGGCCAGGCGCGGGATCGAGACCGCCGTTCGTGCGGGCCTGCCAGTGCTGGTCTTCTCGTTTCACAGCCCCTCGCTCCAGCCGGGGCACACACCCTATGTCCGCACCGAGGAAGAGCTCGACGGGTTCTACTCGTGGTGGCGCGCGGCCTTTGCCCTGCTCAGGCAACACGGGGTCCGCCCCACGACCATCGCCGAGATAATGGCCGCGACGCATCTGGCCTGATGCGGGCGGCTTGCCTAACCACGCCATCCCGTATACCGGGACGCCATTGTTCCCACAGCGGTTGGGGCCTGTAGCTCAGCGGTTAGAGCTGGCCGCTCATAACGGCTAGGTCGCGGGTTCGAATCCTGCCGGGCCCACCACCCCTGCCACTTCCTTCGTTGGGCGGGCTAACCAGCTTGGGTCAAGACTTCGGCCGCGCAACATTCACGTGGCTCAAGGCCCTGGCCAGCCCGCGAGCCAGTTTCACGGCATCGTCCTCTGCCCAGAAGTGCATGAAGAACACCCGAGGCTGATCGTCGAGCATATGGTTGTGCAGCGCGGTGACGTCGATGTCGCTGGCGCGAAGGCTGCGCATGACCGGGATCACCTCGTCCTGCGTCAGCACGAAGTCCCCGGTGATTGCCGCGCGACCGTCGTGGGTCGGCTGGAAGTTGATCGCGATTGCCGAGCCCATGGCGTCAGGAACCGCCCTTCCACCCTCAAGCAGGGCTTGCCTGAACCGCTGTCAAGGTCTAGCGCGCGCCAGTCGGGGAGTAGCGCAGCCTGGTAGCGCATCTGCTTTGGGAGCAGAGGGTCGCAGGTTCGAATCCTGTCTCCCCGACCATTTCATGCCGCGGAAGAACGTCATTCTCGGGCCTTCGGACCAGGCGTCGTGAGGTGGTTATCCGAAACCGGTTCCCGGGTGATCGGTGCAAAGTGCCCCCGCAGCCGCTCGCCCAGCGCCCGTTCCTCGGCGATCCGCCTGATCGGGTCCGGGTGCGGTGCCCGCCCGACTGCGGAGCGGCACCGCCCCCAAGCGCCCCCCTCGTGCGTGGCTCGACAGGAATTGCAGTCCTGATCTGGCCCATTGTCGGTCCCTCTGCGGGTGAACGCAGAATCCTCCATATTGCCTCGACACATATTGCACTGCACAATAGTCCGATGCGAATTGCCATAGTCGATGAAAGTGCCGGCCGCGCCGCAGTGATCGGCGAGGGGCTGGCCGCGTTCGACGACTGCGAGCTGTTTGTGGTGACCGAGCGGCGCGGGCTGGTCGCCCGGATTGCGGAGATCGACCCGGACATCGTGCTGATGGACCTCGGCAACCCTTCGCGCGACATGCTTGAAGAGTATTTCGC
>DASTGC010000209.1:0-2237 GCA_035719485.1 Novosphingobium sp. | reverse complement strand
TGCCGCCAGCCGCACACTAAAACGGGCGCCTGATAAGTTTTAACCTTAAACTAAATCGCCCTCTTGTCCAGCGCCCGCGTTGCCGGGCGGAAAGCAAGGGACTTAGGCGTCCGAGAGATTGCGATAGAGCTGGTCGAGCAGGTCGATCAGCTTCTGGAATTCGGCTTCGGACAGCCCCCTGATGAACTGTCGGTAGACCGGGGAGGTGACCGCGCGCGCCTCGGCGAGCTTCTCCCTGCCGGCCTCGGTCAGGTGCACTTCGGTGACGCGGGCATCGTTGGGGCGGGCGATCGACGTGACGCCCTGGCGGAGTGGCAGATGCCAGCCGCCTGGACTTTGCTATTCAGAGCCAAGCTCCGCCAAGGGGAGACGAGTTCGCATTGGCCTGATGAGGTGGATGGCCCCTGTGTCCGACGACGGTGAGTCGTATTGTGGGCTGTTGTCGAAGCAACCCGTGCAAAGGACCATCCACCATGGAGATTACCACGATCGGCCTCGATCTGGCCAAGTCCGTTTTTCAGCTTCACGCAGTCGATGCCACCGGTGCCGTGGTCTGGCGCAAGAAGCTGCGGCGCAGCGCCCTGCTGCCAGAGCTCGCCAAGGTCCCGCCCTGCCTTGTAGGGATCGAGGCTTGCGCCACAGCGCATTACTGGGCGCGCGAGATCTCGGTGCTCGGCCATGATGTGCGGCTGATGCCACCGGCCTATGTGAAGGCCTATCTGCGCCGGCAAAAGAACGATGCAGCTGATGCCGAGGCGATCTGTGAAGCGGTGCGGCGGCCAACGATGCGGTTTGTTGCGGTCAAGAGCGCTGAGCGGCAGGCGGTGCTCGTTCTGCATCGCACGCGTGAACTGCTGGTTCGTCAGCGCACCATGCTGGCCAACGCCATTCGTGCGCATTGTGCCGAGTTCGGGTTGATCGCAGCGCAGGGTGTGGGGCGTGTCAGCGACCTGCTCAAGCAGGCGCTCCAGGCGGAGCCAGCGGCTTTGCCCGATCTAGCCAGGGCCGCCGTGGCGCTGATGGCAGAGCAGCTCGCGGGTTTGGAGATGCAGATCCAGGCACTCAATCGCCGGCTGCTGGCGTGGCACAAGCAGGACGCGGCCAGCCAGCGTCTCGCGACCATCCCCGGCGTTGGCGTGATCAGTGCGACGGCACTCGCGGCGTCGGTTGCCGACCCTGGCCAGTTCCGTTCCGGCCGCGAGTTCTCCGCTTCGCTGGGGCTGGTGCCGCGCCAAAACTCATCGGGCGGCAAGGACCGACTTGGGGGCATCTCCAAGATGGGCGATCGCTACCTGCGCAAGCTGCTGGTCGTAGGTGCAACATCCGTCGTCCGCCGGGCGAGAGGCGCCAAGTCCAACCCCTGGGTCGGCAAGCTGCTGGAGCGCAAGCCCGCTCGCCTGGTGACCGTCGCCATGGCCAACAAGACCGCCCGGATCGTCTGGGCCGTGCTGGCGCGGGGCGCGTCCTACCGCCCGCCAGCTGTCGCCTGATACCAATCGCGGCCCGCAACGCGGCCAGCGTCCAACTGCAAGGGTGCCAATGGGAATGATGATGACGATCTGAACGCGGCCGCAGCGGCTGGAACAACCCGTGGTGCTGTCGGAGCTTCGAGCTCGATGGACTGATTGGGAGCCGGCCAGCGGACACCATCAGGGCCAGCGGTCAAACCATGCCGCACCAACAGGCCGGACAGATGACCGCACCCTGTCAGATCAAACCATCAATCCATAATTCCTCTTGCAGCGCAGGGGCCATCCACAGATGACAGCACCATTTCAGAAGCTGAGGCGTTCGCAAAGCCCGGAAGATTCAACTTCCGTCGCACGCTCAGGGCTTCCGCGCGGACATCGCCAGCAGGTCCCGGACGGTATAGGCGCGACCATTCGTGACCACCTGCTGCACCCGGAAGGTGGCGGCGATATCCATGCGCGGGTCCCCGTCGACCAGCACCACGTCGGCAAGCTTGCCGGGCTCGAGCGTTCCTGCGTCAAGGTTCAGCGCGCGTGCGGCGCTGCTGGTGGCCGTCTGCAGTGCCTGAAAGGGCGTCAGTCCCGCGTCCACATAGGATGCAATCTCGGCGTGGAGATTGGGTGCGATCATCGTGTCGGTGCCCGCAGCGATAAGCGTCCCGGCGTCATAGAGCGCCTTGAGCCCGGCGAGTTGGCCGGCTGCAAGCAATCGCATGGCCGGGGGCAGATCCTCGGCACTGGTAACCGACTTGCGGGCCCAGTCTGGAT
>DASTGC010000208.1:0-12834 GCA_035719485.1 Novosphingobium sp. | reverse complement strand
CCACAGCGGTAGACGTTGCAGGTGCGCACGGTTGCGCCGGACGGAGCCAGCGCGGCCACTTCGACCGCCACCCCATCATGGCTGGACAGGCGCCGGCCGGGCGCGGGACTGGGCCAGCCGCCGGAAAATGCCCGGGTGTAGCAATCGCGGATCGCCTCGCGTCCATTAAAGACCTGGCCGGTGGGGAAGGCCAGAACCGCATCCTCTGCGAACAGGGCAATCAGATCTTCCAGGTTTCGCCCCAGGACCGCTGCGAAATAGGCATCCGCTACGGCATCAGCGCTGCGCGGGGGGCGGTGCCCGGCGACCTCGGCGGCCGCACGGCGCAGGCGGGCCAGCAGGACTTCGCCCGCTGCAAGCATGGTGGCCCGGGCGACCGGGGCGTCCGCCGGCAAATCGACACCGTGGTGGAGATCCTTGGCGAGGAGATCATGAAGGTCGCGGATCTGCGCGGCAGGATCAGGGACATCGCCCCTGGCGCGGACAAAGCCGGGCGCCACGCGCAGGGCATAGCTCTGGGCCGAACCGGCCTCGAACGCGGCGAGGATCTCGGCGCGATCGATGCCGAGGGCGTCGGCCATGTCGAGAATGGCTAGGGCTGCCCCGTAATTGGCGATGGACACGAGGTTGTTGAGCAGCTTGCCTTCCTGCCCGCGCCCCGGTCCACCCAGCGGAAAGACCTTGCCGATCGCATCGAGCCAAGGCCGGGCGCGCTCAAGGTCATCCGGCCCGGCGCCGACGAACAGCGCCAGGGTGCCGGCAAGGGCCGCGACACTGCCCCCCGATACGCCGACATCGACAAGGCCCACGCCGTGCTCGCGCGCCGTGGCGGCCAGTTCACGGGCGAGATCGGGGGAGACGGTGGAGTGCAGCATGACCAGGCCGCCGTGCGCCATCGCCGCGAACAGGCGGCCATCGCCCAGGACGCTGCGGAGCTGGTCATCGGTGCGCACGCAGATACCCAGCATGTCGGCGTCGCGGGCGGCGTCCATGGCATCGGCAGTGAGCGTGACACCGGGCTCATCGAAGGTCGCGAGGACCTGGTCAGAGACATCGCATCCGGTCAGCGCAAAACCGCTGCGCGCCAGGCGCCGCACGATGCCCGAGCCCATGTCGCCCAGCCCGATGAAACCCGCTTTCATATGCTCACTCTCCCCCGTTCCATCGCACGGTTCAATTGCGCAGGGCCTGCATTCGCTGGAGGTAACGGGCGAGCACGTCGATCTCCAGGTTGACCTTGCTGCCCGGCGCGAGCTCGCCCAGCGTAGTGACCTCGGCGGTGTGGGGAATGAGGTTGAGCGCGAAGTGGCATGTACCGTCGGGCTGGTCAGCCACTTCGTTGACCGTGAGTGAGACTCCGTCGACCGTGATCGACCCCTTGGCCGCAAGGTAGGGCGCCAGTGCCGCCGGGGCGGCGATCCCAACGCGGCGGCTATCACCCTCCGGGCAGATCCCGACCACTTCGCCAACCCCATCGACATGGCCGGTCACGATGTGGCCACCCAGTTCATCGCCAAGACGCAGGGCTGGTTCGAGGTTGAGGCGGCCGCCCGCAACCCAGCGGCCCGGCGCGGTGCAGGCCAGAGTTTCACCGGAGATATCGACCGCGAACCACGCGTCCCCCGCCACGCCGCCTCGCTCAACCACCGTCAGGCAGGTGCCCGAGCAGGCGATGGAGGCGCCGATGGCGATCTCCGCCGGGTCCCACGGGCAGGAGATCACGGCGTGCAGGTCGCCTTTCTGCGTCGCCTCACGGATTGTTCCGATCGCGGTCACGATACCGGTGAACATGGAATCACGTCTCTCAGCTTGGTCTGACGCGCTCGTAGACTTCCAGCGTGTCGCTGCCAAGCGAACGCCGGTCCGCGAGGTTCCAGCGGCCGTGGGCTTTGGCAAGGTCCGCCAGGCCGATGTCGGCAACACCGGTCCTGCCGCCGCCGATCACGATGGGCGCACGGTAGATCATCAGCCGATCGACAAGGTCGGCCCGGAGGAAAGCCGCGGCAGTGGCCGCGCCGCCTTCGACGAGGAGATACTGCAACTCGGAGTGCTGGTGGACCGCCGCGGGATCCGCCAGTGCGGTCCACCCTTGGGGCGGAGTACCCCGGGTCAGCAGCCAGCGCGCCGGGCTGCGCCCATCCAGGCCCGGCAGGCGGACGTCGAGCCGGGGCTGGTCGGTGCGCTGGGTACCGCCGCCGACGAGGATGGCATCGACCCGCGCCCGCATGGCGTGTGCGTGTGCGCGGGCAGCCCCCCCGGTTATCCATTGCGATTCCCCGCTCGCAAGCGCGATGCAGCCATCGAGCGACAGCGCGAGCTTGAGCGTGACGTGTGGTCGGCCATGCCGGGCCCGGACGAAATAGCCGGCAAGGCTGGCGGTGCAGGCAGGACACTCGACGAGGTCCACCGGGGTGCCGGAATCGCGCAGCCTAGCGATCCCGGCGCCCGAGGTGCGCGGATCGGGATCGACGCAGCCGACGACCACCCGGGCGAGGCCGGCGGCGGCGGTCAGGTCGGCACATGCGGGACCGCGCGGACTGGCGTGGGCGCAGGGTTCGAGGGTGACATAAAGCGTTGCCCCGCGAGCTGTGTCGCCGGCCTGGTCGAGCGCGACGGCTTCGGCGTGCGGACGCCCGCCTGCCCCCGTCCAGCCCCGACCGACGACAAGGCCGTCGCGCACCAGAATCGCCCCGACTGCCGGATTGGGCCGGCTCAACGGCACCGCCCGGCGGCCGAGGCGCGCGGCGGCTTCCAGCCAGCGCAGGTCATCCAGGCTAGCGGCCAGAGGATTTCTCCGGCTCGGATTTCGCCGGCTCAGATCTCTCTGGCCCGTGTTTCTCAGCCGGGTTCGCTGCCGGCGTTACAGCGGCGGGCTTGAGCCCGATGGCGCGATCGTGCGCGGCCTGTTCGCGGGCGTGCTCGGCCGCGGCCTGGCGTTCGATCGCATCGGTATCCATGCCCGACACCTTGCCGAGGGTGCGATAGATCTCCCGCACCTTCGCGTCGCGGACCGCCTGCTCGGCGGCGAGGCGATCCTGCAGCTTCTGGTTGGCAACAATCTCCCGCTCGATCTCGGCATCAGAGCGATCGGCGGTCCACGAGTTGATGTAGGTCACCTTCGGGCGCGACGGCGGACCCTTCCAGTTTTCCTCGACGATGACGTTGAATACAATCAGCGTGGTCGCCAGCGCGGCGGCCACATAGGGCCAGCGGCGTTTGCCGGCCTGCCGCCAGACCGTGATGAAATCACCGATAGCGCCGGCAGGGTGGACATTGCGCCAGTAGGCAGATTTGCCGAGTGAAAGCATGCGGGCAAGATAGGCGCTGGGAAGGCAAAGGGAAAGGCCGCAAGGGCGGCCGCTCACCCCAGCGGGCCGTAAAGCCCTTGGCCGTGGCGCTTGAGCCAGCGGTTGGCCCCGGCGATATCGCCCTCGAACAGATCGCCGAGCAGGGCATGGAAGCGCGGTGAATGGTCGAAGTGAACGAGGTGAGTGACCTCATGGGCGACCACCGACCGCCGCACGGCATCGGGTGCCATGGCGAGGCGCCAGTTCATCCGGATCACCCGGTCGGCCGAGCAGGAGCCCCAGCGGCGGCGCGCGTTGGTGAGCGCGAGCGCGGGCACGTCCACCCCGGCGCGGGGGGCATAGTGAGCCAGGTCCGCCATGAACAGCGTCCGCGCTTCGGCCTGCATCCAGCGGCGCAGGCGCGGCTGGAGCGATTCAGCCGGACCGCCCACTTCAAGCGTGCAATCAAGCAGATGCACGCCGCGGCGCAGGTCGGCGCGATGCTCGACCCTGTGCTCCGCCCCTCGCCACAGCACCGTTCCGCCCGCCGCGATGGGCAGGGCCACGGGAACCCGGCCCAGCTGGGTTTCCAGCCAGTCGGCCCGGGAGTGGACGAAGGCGAGCGCCTCGCCCGTCGGCGCCCACTGCGGGATGGTGACGCGCACCGCCCGGCCATCTGGCGCCAGCCGCAGAGTCAGCCGCCGCGCGGTGGACAGGCGGCGGATCTCGATCGGCAGTGTCCGCTCGCCGAGCTGGAGCGTGGGCTCGGCGCTCTCGCGGGGGGCGCGGCGGAGGAAGTCGGGGAGGAGGCTCACCGGTCCTCGACCCGTTCGACTTCGAGCGGTTCCTCGTCGCCCCAGTCGATGTGCTGTTCAAGCGGGCCGGCGACGACTTCGCTGATCGCCTTGCCGATGACCGAGGCTCCGGCCCGGTGGACGGCCTCACGGTCGCCCGAGACGAGGTAGTGCCAGCCGGGCAGCGGCTGATCGTCGGCGCGGAGGCGGTAGGCGCAGGTGGCCGGGAGCCATTCGAGGTTCGCCGCCAGCTTGGGCGTGAGACGGAGGCAGTCCGGCACATATTGCCGGCGGTGCTTGTAGTCCGAGCAGCGCGCAGTGGTGAGATCGAGCAGCTTGCAGGCGACATTGGTGGGCCAGACGCGGCCGCTGTCGGCATCCTCGACCTTGTGGAGGCAGCATTGGCCGCAGCCGTCGCACAGGGCTTCCCACTCCGCCCGATTGAGGCTGGCGAGAGGGCGCTCCCAGAAAGGCCTGTCCCGGCTGGTCACCCGCCTAGCGGACCCACTTGGCGAGCTCGGCGGCAACGGCCTCGTCGTCCTTGTCGACAGGGAGCATGGCGACGGGCTTGCCGTCGCGGTCCATCAGGTAGGCAATGCGCGAATGATCCATCAGGTAGCCGCCGCCAGGCTGGTCCTTGCCCCGGGCATGGTAGACGGCAAAGGCTTTCGCCGCCTGCTCCACCTGGGCGGGCGTGCCGGTTAGGCCGAGGAGGGTTACCTTGGAGTTGGGCGAAGGAAAATGAGCGGTGAATTCACCGACAACTTGGGGCGTGTCGCGCTGCGGGTCGATGGTGATAAACATCGGCTGGATCTCGGCCGCACGGTCGGGTTGGTCCTTTGCGAAGGCATCGAACCCGCGCATCATCACGCCGACATCGGTCGGGCAGGCGTCGGGGCACCAGGTGTAGCCGAAGTAGACGATCCGCCACTTGCCGTCGAAATCGGACCAGCGCACTATCCGGCCGTCCTTATCGACGAGGGTGAACTGGCCGCCGATTGCTGCTCCGGCCAGCGGGGCCGGCTCGCGCCGGTCGCAGCCCGACAGAGCCAGGGGGGCCGCAAATGCGAGGAGGGCGGCAAACAGGGCATATGGCTTGCTCATGGCGCGGCGGTTCATGCTCTGCTAAACGATCGGCTGCAAGGGTCCGCTTGGGCCGATGCGACAGGGAGTTGAAGCGTGAGGATTGGCAAGCTGCTGGACATGGGCATGGCGGGAGCTCTGGCCGGCGTCACCGTGGCGGCAAGTCTGATCCTGCCGGCGCAGCCCGCGGCAGCGCAATTCATGGGCGCGGGCTACAAGTTCCTCGATGCCGTCAAGAAAAAGGATGGCGAGGCGGTCGAGAAGGCGCTGGGATCGTCGCCGACGATCATCAATACCCGCGATGTGACCACCGGTGAAAGCGCACTCCATATCGTCGCCCAGCGCCGCGATCTGCTCTGGCTCAATTTCCTGCTCTCCAAGGGCGCCAATCCGAACGTGCGGACCGACAAGGGGGTCAGCCCGCTCGGCGTCGCCGTCAGCCTTGACTGGGCGGACGGGGTCGAACTGCTGCTGAATCGGGGTGCCCGTCCCAACGATCCGGACGCCACCGGGGAAACACCGCTGATCGCCGCCGTGCACCAGCGCGATCTCGAGGTGGTGCGGCTGCTGATCAAGGGCGGCGCCGATCCGCTGCGAGCCGACAATTCCGGCCGGAACGCGCGCGACTATGCCGAGCTGCAGGGCAAGGACAGCACCATCTGGGCCGCGGTGGACGCTGCGGCAAAGGCGGCTGCGGCCCGGCGCAAGCAGTCCTACGGCCCCTCGTTCTGAAGACCCCGCGATGGACCTGAGCGACCTCACCCTCGATGAACTGCGCCCGGCCCTTGCCCCGGCGATCGCCGATGCGGCGATCTTCGACGGCTGGACCGATGTCGCGATCGCCAACGCCGCCCTGGCCCACGGAGTGAAGCCCGAGGTTGCACGGCTGGCCTATCCCGGGGGCGCGATGGACATGATCGCCGCGTGGATCGCCCGGATCGATGCCGACATGGCCGCGGCCCTGCCCGCCGAGCGCCTGGCGGGCCTGCCCGTTCGCGAGCGCGTCCGCACCCTTGTCCAGTTCCGGCTCGATGCCCTGGTCGGACGCGAGGAAGCCCTGACCCGGGCCCTGTCGATCATGGCCATGCCCCAGAACGCCGCGCGCACCGCGCGCCTGTCGTGGTCCAGCGCCGACCGGATGTGGCGGCTGGCCGGCGACACGGCGGCAGACTTCAACCACTATACCAAGCGCGCCACCCTCGCGGCAATCTATGCGGCGAGCCTGCTGGTCTTCGCCTCAGACCAGAGCGAAGGCAAGGCCGATAGCCGTGCCTTCCTCGACCGCCGGATCGACGGCGTCATGCGGTTCGAAAAGGCCAAGGCCCGCCTGCTGAGCCCGCGCGAGGACAGCTTCAGCGTGACGCGCCTGCTGGGACGGCTGCGCTACCCGGCAAGCTGACCAGCAACTTCCCGCCCGACGGCGGCGGCTGGTTGATTGCGATCAAGGTCCGTCCGGCCAACCTTGCGCATGGACAGCCCTTACGCATTTCCGCAAAGGACAAGCGGGGGAGAGGTTTGGCATCGTGCTTATTGAGAATAGCTTGCAATTAGCTGCGCGTTGCTGCATCGGGCGGACATGACGCTCGATCAGCTTCCCATCGGCAAACGCGCGCGAATTGTCGCGGTCGACTGGTCACGGCTGGTTCCCGAGGAAGCGCAGCGCCTGCGCGCGCTGGGGCTCGATGCCGGCGCGCGGGTTGCGCTTGCCCATCGTGGCGTGTTCGGCGGCAGGGACCCATTGGCGGTGATGGTCGGCCGGATGACCGTGGCCCTGCGGCGCATCCATGCTGCGGCAATGGAGGTCGAACCGGCGGCGGATTCCGCCGGCGACACCGTGGAAGCGGCGGCATGACAAGGCTGCGTACCGCCGCCCTGGTGGGTAATCCCAACGCGGGCAAATCCGCCCTGTTCAACGCGTTGACCGGCGCGCGCCAGAAGATCGCGAACTATCCGGGCGTCACCGTGGAACGCAAGAGCGGACGCCTGGTGCTGCCCTCGGGCGAACCGGTCGAACTGACCGACCTGCCCGGTTCCTACGGCCTGCACCCGACCAGCCCGGACGAGGAAGTGACCGCGAAGGTCATCATGGGGCTGTTTCCGGGGGAGACCGCGCCGGAAGTACTGGTGGTGGTGCTCGACGCATCCAATCTCGAGCAGCACCTCGTCTTCGCGCAAGAGGTCATCGCCCTCGGCCGCCCGACGGTAGTGGCGCTCAACATGGTCGATCTCGCGGAGCGCGATGGACTGGTGCTCGATGCCGCCGCACTGGAGCAGGCGCTTGGCGTTCCGGTGATCCCGACCGTGGCCGTGCGCCGACGCGGGCTCGACGAGCTCGCGGCGGCCATCGCCGGCGCCGAGGCTCGTGCTGCCGAGCCGGACCCGGGCAGTCCGCGCCCGCACATCGATCTTACCGAGCGCCGGGTTTCGGCCCATGCCATTGCAGAGGCGGCGATCGTCTCGGAAACGCGGCGCCACCGGCTGCACGCCAAGCTCGACAAGGTGCTGCTGCACCCGTGGATCGGGCCTGCAATCCTCTTTGCCTTGCTGTTCGTGGTATTCCAGGCGGTTTTCGCCGGGGCCAAGCCCTTTGCCGATGCGCTCGATGCCGGGGTCTCATGGTTGGGCGACCAGGTCCGCGGGGTCATGCCGCCCAGCCTCGCACGCGACCTGCTGACCGACGGGATCATCTCCGGCGTCGGCTCGGTGGTGGTATTCCTGCCGCAGATTGTGATCCTGTTCTTCTTCATCCTTGCGATGGAAGCGAGCGGCTATATGGCCCGCGCCGCCTTCCTGATGGACCGGATGATGGCGGGCGTAGGCCTCTCGGGCCGCAGCTTCATCCCGCTGCTCTCCTCCTTCGCCTGCGCGATTCCCGGGATCATGGCGACCCGCTCGATCACCGATCCACGCGACCGGCTGACCACGATCCTGATCGCCCCGATGATGACCTGCTCGGCGCGCCTGCCGGTCTATGCGGTGATCATCGCCGCCTTCATTCCGAACCGCTCAGTCGGCTGGGGCGTGGGGCTGCAGGGGCTGGTGCTGCTGGCACTCTACGTGGCGGGAATCCTAGGGGCCATGGCCGTGGCGCTGGTGCTGCGCCGCTCGGTGACCAAGGGCGCGGCCTCGGGCTTCATCATGGAATTGCCCAAATACCAGATGCCGCGCCTCAAGGACATGGCCATCGGGCTTTGGCAGCGCGCCTGGATCTTCCTGCGGCGGGCGGGCACTATTATCTTCACGGTCACCGTGGTGCTGTGGCTGCTGCTCAACTTTCCGCGCGCCGACGAGGGGCAAAATCAGGTCGACGCCTCGCTCGCCGGCCATATCGCCAACGGCCTTGCCGTCGTGGTCGAACCGATCGGCTTCAACCGCGACATGGCGCTCTCACTGATCCCCGCGATGGCCGCGCGCGAAGTTGCGGTAAGTTCGCTGGCGACGACCTATGCCGTGGCTGCAGCCGACGATGCCGCAGGTTCGATGCAACTGGGTGAGCGGCTCAAGGCCCGGTGGTCCCTGCCGATGGCCCTCGCCTTCCTTGCCTGGTTCGTCTTCGCGCCCCAGTGCATGAGCACCATTGCCGTCACCCGGCGCGAAACCAACGGCTGGAAATGGCCGGCCTTCATGCTGGCCTACCTGTTCGGCCTCGCCTACCTCGCCGCTGGCGCCACCTACTGGGGCGCGGTGGCGCTCGGCCTATAGAACTGGTGGGGGAAACCGCCGCCGCAGACTCGCACGGCACCATGACGATAGGCTAACCACGAGGCCAGATTCGAGAGGAACGTGATTCGATGGCTGGCAGCGTCAACAAGGTGATCCTGATCGGGAACCTGGGCCAAGACCCGGAAGTGAAGTCATTCCAGAACGGCGGGCGCATCGCCAACCTGAGGATCGCCACCAGCGAAAGCTGGAAGGACCGCAATACGGGCGAGCGCAAGGAACGGACCGAGTGGCACTCTGTCGTGCTCCAGTCCGACGGTCTCGTCGGCGTGGCCGAGCGCTACCTGCGCAAGGGCTCGAAGGTCTACATCGAAGGCCAACTGCGCACCCGCAAGTGGCAGGACGCGTCGGGCAATGACCGCTACACCACCGAAATCTCGGTCGGCCCGGGCGGCAGCCTGACTATGCTCGACGGTTCGGGCGGCGCGGGGCGCGAGGGCGGCAGCGGCGGCAGTGGACGCAGCTGGAACGAGGGCGGCGCATCGGGCGGCGGATACAGCCAAGGCGGTGGCCGCTCCGGCGGCGGCTCGGCGGGCGGTTGGAACCAGGGCGGCGGCTCGAGCGCCGGTGGCTTTGCTGACGATCTGGACGACGATATTCCATTCTGAGGGGTGCACTCAGCCGCTAGCTCACCTTCACCGGCCTCAGTCCTTATTAAGGTTCAACCCCGCCAGCGCCGCAAAGGCTCCGGTTTGTCCCTCGCTAACGATCCCCGCTGCCTTACGTGCGGCCTCGGCCTCGGGGCCCGCGGCGAACGGATCGATCGCCAGGGCGAATGACTGTGCCACCGCTTCGCCCAGATCGAAGCTGGTGCCGAAATATTCGATCTCGTCCAGCTCGTCGGCGGTAAGTTCGATTTCCTCATCGGGCTTGCGGTCGGTCCTTACGGGCACGAAGCGAATGGCGAACGGTTCGTCAGCGCTCAGGGAAAGGTCTTCGCCTGAAACTGCGCAGGCCTGCACCCAATCCGCCGCGACCCTCCCGTCGGCCGACACCAGCGAGCCATCGGCCTCGAGGCTGACTGTCGCCTCCAGCCGGTCGATCCGGACCAGCCCGAAGCGCGCGGCAAGGGCGGCCCGCTCCTGCTCGGTAGCCACCAGCATTATCGGTGCGGCGGTGATCTGCCGCAGATCGACCTGCCGCGAGAACTCGGGCATCATGGCAGGCCGATCCGCGCGGCAAGGATGTCCTCGGCCGCTGCGGCATCGAGGGACTTAGCTAAACCCCTGAGCAGGGCAGCAATGACCGCGGGATTGCCGTTTTCCCTCAGCGACACATTGCGTTCGATCGCCGCAACCAGTGCGGCATCGCCGCTTTCGGCAAGGGCCTCGCGCAGCGCGCCCAGCCGGCCGCCGAGCGAGGAGACCAGCTTGCCGATGTGCTTGCCAACGACGAGATCACCTACGCCCGACTGGCGCAGCTGGCCGTCCATGTCGTCGACGAACAGCTCGGTCAGCAGCACGGATGGCGGCACCAGCGCCGGCTCACGCTCCATCCGCAGGAGAACCCCACAGAGCACCAAGGTAATCGCGTCGAAGCGCCCGGCGACCGTGTCCGCCACCCCACCGTCCCGGTACCAGCGCGGATCGCGGGCAAGTTCGACCGTGCGGTGCCACAAGGGGCGCACCGGTTCGCGATCGTCACCACGGGGCTTGAACAGGCGGGAGATGAACGACATGCTGGCAGCTTTCACTTGTTCAGGGCGGATTCAATCCGGGGCGGCCACGGTCCTTGCGGGTTTGGCCCGCGCAGCCTAAGGCTTGCGCGATATAGGCGGGTGCGGGAGCTTGGCAACCGCGCCTGATGGACAGGAAAGCGGAGTCTTCATGCGGGTCATCATGCGTGCGGTTGTTGGCGGGGCGGTTCTGTCGGCCGGGCTCGTGACGCTTTCGGGTTGTGCCTCCATCAAGGACCATCGCGGCTACCTGGTCGACCAGGCTCTGGTCGAATCGGTCCAGCCCGGGATCGACAACCGCCAATCCGTCGAACGCACGCTGGGCCGGCCGACCTATGTCGCCCAGTTTGGCGAACCCGTCTGGTATTATGTCTCGATCGACACCCGTCAGGCGGCCTTCACCCGCCCGCGGGCCTACAATGAAACGGTGCTCAAGGTGCATTTCGATCCCACTGGCAACGTCAGCCGGGTGGACAAGACGGGGATGGAGAAGGTCGTCCGCCTCGACCCCGATCATCACAAGACCCCAACCCTGGGCCGCAACCGCGGCTTCCTCGAGGACCTGTTCGGCAACATCGGCACGGTCGGCGCGCCCGGCATGGGCGGCGGCGGCGGCAACGAAGGCGGCGGCGGCCCGAACGGGAGCTGATAACCGGTATCGGCTCGGCCTTGCGGCTGAGCCTTCGGTGACCGACCACTCCTCCTTGATCCTGCGCCACGGTTTCCCATATGCCGCGGCATGGACGACAGCAGGGCCAGCCACGGCCTCATTCAGTGGCACGGCACCACCATCATTGGGGTGAAGAAGAACGGCCGCACGGTGATCGCCGGCGACGGCCAGGTTTCCATGGGCAACACAGTGATGAAGCCCAATGCCCGAAAGGTGCGGCGGCTCGGTGACGGCGGCAAGGTGATCGCCGGGTTCGCTGGGGCCACGGCCGATGCCTTCACCCTGTTCGAGCGGCTGGAGCGCAAGCTCGAGCAGTATCGCGGCCAGCTGATGCGCGCCGCCGTCGAACTGGCCAAGGACTGGCGGACCGACAAGTACCTGCGCAACCTAGAGGCCCTGATGATTGTGGCCGATGCCGAAACCATGCTGGTCCTCACCGGCAATGGCGACGTGCTGGAGCCCGAGGGTGGGATAACTGCGATTGGTTCCGGCGGAAATTATGCGCTGGCAGCGGCCCGGGCGATCGATCACTACGAGGACGACGCCGAGGCCATCGCCCGCAAAGCCATGCAGGTGGCCGCCGAGATCTGCGTGTTCACCAATGACCGGGTGACGGTGGAGACGATCTAGGAATCCATGTCCGTTCGTGTCGGGCGAAGTCGAGACACGTTGCGGCAGGTGTCTCGACTTCGCTCGTCACGAACGGCATTTTGAGAGCTTTATGACCGACAACCTCACCCCCAAGGCGATCGTCCGCGCGCTGGACGAGCACATCATCGGCCAGGCCGAGGCCAAGAAAGCCGTCGCGGTGGCCCTGCGCAACCGCTGGCGGCGGCAACGACTGAGCCCCGAACTGCGCGATGAGGTTACGCCCAAGAACAGTCTGATGATCGGACCTACCGGTTGCGGCAAGACCGAGATCAGCCGACGGCTGGCAAAGCTGGCCGAAGCCCCGTTCGTGAAGGTCGAGGCGACCAAGTTCACCGAGGTCGGCTATGTCGGCCGCGACGTCGAGCAGATCGCGCGGGACCTCGTCGAAGAAGCGATCCGGCTGGAGAAGGACCGCCGCCGCGAGAGCGTCCGCGAAGCGGCGAGCAAGGCGGCGATGGACCGGCTGCTGAAGGCGCTGGTCGGCGACAACGCCTCAGAGGCCACCCGGGAAAGCTTCCGCCAGCGGATCGTCGAGAATGCGATGAACGAGGTTGAGGTCGAGATCGAGGTCGAGGAAGCCCCCTCGATGCCGTTCGACATCCCCGGCATCGGCGGCAACGTCGGGATGATCAACCTGTCCGATATGATGAGCAAAGCCATGGGCCGCACGCCGACCAAGCGGCGCAAGCTGAAAGTGCCCGAGGCCTGGGACAAGCTGGTCGATGAGGAAGCCGAAAAGCGCATGGACCAGGACGACGTCGCCCGCGTCGCCCTGGCCAATGCCGAAACTAACGGCATCGTCTTCCTCGACGAGATCGACAAAATCGCCGTCTCCGATGTGCGCGGTGGTTCCGTCAGCCGGGAGGGGGTCCAGCGCGATCTGCTGCCGCTGATCGAGGGCACGACCGTCGCCACCAAGTACGGGCCGATGAAGACCGACCACGTGCTGTTCAT
>DASTGC010000207.1:0-7660 GCA_035719485.1 Novosphingobium sp. | reverse complement strand
GATCCCTACCAGCCGATCGAGGGACGCTACCGCATAACCCGAGAGCTGCTTGAGCTATGTCTCGAGACGCGCCATCCGGTGATGATCACCACCAAGAGCGACCGGGTGCTGCGCGATCTCGACCTGCTTGCCGAACTGGCGCGGATGGATCTTGTGGCGGTGGGCATATCGGTCACCAGCCTTGACCCGGTGCTCTCCGGCAAGCTGGAACCGCGCGCCGCCGCGCCGGCAAAGCGGCTTGCCGCACTGGGAAGGCTGATCGAGGCGGGGGTGCCTGCTCACGTGGGCGTAGCTCCCGTGATTCCATGCATTACCGACGAATGGCTGGAGCGGATCCTCGCCGAAGCGGCAGCCTGCGGGGTCGGCTCGGCGAGCTGGATCATGCTGCGCCTCCCTCATGAGGTGGCTCCGCTGTTTCGCGAATGGCTGCAGATCCACTTCCCCGAACGGGCCGGCAAAGTGATGTCCATCGTTCGCTCGGTACGCGGCGGCAAAGACTACGATTCCAGCTACTTCACGCGGATGAAACCGGTGGGAACCTGGGCCGACCTGTTTCGCGCCCGGTTCAATCTTGCCGTACGCAAACTGGGCATGAATGCGGCTGGCAATGACCGCAGGCTCGACGCGAGCCGATTCATTCGCTCTGGCGAGGGAAACCAGCTGCGCTTGCTGTAGGTGGAAAACTGCTGGATAGGGGGCAAGAGCGCGACTTCGGACGACCGGCAGTGGAACTATGACAAGCTGGATCAGGCGCGGGCCGCGCTCTTCGCGGAAAAGAGCGCCTGACCGGGAAGAGTGGTGACAGCCCGCCAACTGCGCCGGACGAAGGTGTTCTTCGACGGCGGCTGCCGTCCGAACCCGGGACCAATGGAAGCGGCAGTGGTCATCCGGGGCGTGCCCTATCGGTTCGAAGCGGTCGGGGTTGGGTCAAACGAAGATGCCGAGTGGCTCGCGCTGATCCACGCCCTGCGCGTGGCGCAGGAGCAGCAGCTGGCGCGCTTCGAACTGGTCGGTGACGCGCTGGACGTGATCAGACAGGCCAATGCCGCCCTGTCGACCGGTCACCCGACGGGGCCCCATTCTGAGCGCCTGCTCACCCTTGTGGCACAGGGCGCGCCGGCGAGGATCCGCTGGATCAAGCGCGAACAGAACCTTGCTGGCATCCTGCTGGAGGCCGGGCGGAACCGATAGATTCGATGACCGCCCGGCCGGCGCGGTCAGGCGACTAGCCGCAGCGAAGGGCCGCGCTTGGCCGCAAGCCCCACGGCAGCAACCCCGGGAATGGCGGCAACCTGCTCCGCCAGCTCGCCGTCCAGGTGAAAATCGCGACCCAGCCGGACCAGCGGATCGCGCGGACCACCGGTGCGCAGGCGAACGATAACCTCACCCTTGCCCGGCGCGCCGGGCCGCAGCAGGAACGCAAGGTCGGAGAGCGCTTCAGGGATGGAGACCTCCAGCCGAAGCTCCATCCGCGCCGCTTCGCGCACCTCCGCCAGGGGGCGCCCGCCGCGCACGGTAACGCGAGGCGGTTCGTCCGGGCTTGGGCTGTCGAGTTCCACGTTCAGCAGCACGCAGGTGCCTTCCCGGGCCCATTGCACGAAACCTTCCACCAGCGATTCTTCGAAACACGAGGCGGAGAACTGGCCCGAGCTGTCGGAGAAATCGGCCATGACGAAGTCCTTGCCCCGCTTGGTCTTGCGGCGCTGCACGCCTTCCACCATCGCCGCCATGACTGCCATCTGACGACCGCCCCCGCTCCCCGAACCACCCGAGGCCAGCAGGCTGCCATAGGTCCGCGCGCCGTTGGCAATGGCGATCGCGCGCCATTGCTCGACCGGGTGGGCGGCAAAATAGAAGCCGAAGCTCTCGCGCTCCTTCGCCATCTGTTCCGCGCGGGACCAGGGGGGTGTTTCCGCCAGCCGCAAGGCCTGATGGTGCCCTTCCCCGCCGAACAGCCCGGCCTGCCCGCTGGTGCGGTTCCGCTCGGCCTCATCGGCGACCGCCAGCAGCATCTCGGCATTGGCAAGAACCTTGGCCCGGTTGGGCTCGAGCGAATCGAAGGCTCCTGCGGCAGCGAGGCCTTCCAGCTGTCGCCGGTTCATCGAACCGTAGGGGCAGCGGCCGAACAGGTCTTCAAGGCTCTTGAACCTGCCGTTCGCCTCGCGTTCGGCGACGATCTGCTCCATGGCCTTCTCGCCGACGTTGCGGATGCCCGCGAGAGCGTAGCGGACCTGGTGACCGTCCTCGGTCTGCTCCACCGTGAATTCGGCCTCGCTCATATTCAGATCGGGCCCGGCGATGACGACCCCGTTGCGGCGCATGTCGTCGACGAAGGCGGAGAGCTTTTCCGACTGGTGCATGTCGAAACACATGGCGGCAGCGTAGAATTCGTGGGGATAATGCGCCTTGAACCAGGCGGTCTGATAGGCAAGCAAGGCATAGGCCGCGGCGTGCGATTTGTTAAACCCGTATCCCGCAAATTTATCAATTAAATCGAATAGTTCGTTCGCTTTCTTCGCATCAATTCCACTGTCGCGGGCACACCCTTCGACAAAGCGCTGACGCTGGGCGTCCATCTCGGCCTGAACCTTCTTGCCCATGGCGCGGCGCAGGAGGTCGGCATCGCCGAGCGAGTAGCCGGCGAGGATCTGTGCGGCCTGCATGACCTGTTCCTGGTAGACGAAAATGCCGTAGGTTTCCGACAGGATTCCGGACAGCTTTTCATGCGGGTATTCAATAGCCTCCAGGCCATTCTTCCGGCGACCAAAGAGAGGAATGTTGTCCATCGGTCCGGGTCGGTAGAGCGAGACCAGCGCGATGATGTCGCCGAAGTTGGTCGGCTTTACCGCCGCGAGGGTGCGGCGCATTCCTTCCGATTCCAGCTGGAACACGCCGACGGTATCGCCGCGCTGGAGCAGCTCATAGACCTGGGGATCGTCCCAGGCGAGCGCGCCGAGGTCGATCTCGATCCCCCGCCGCGCCAGCAGGTCCACGGCCTTGCGCAGGACCGAGAGGGTCTTGAGACCAAGGAAGTCGAACTTGATGAGGCCGGTGTCCTCGACGTATTTCATGTCGAACTGGGTCACCGGCATGTCGGAGCGCGGATCCCGGTAGAGCGGGACGAGCTGCGCCAGCGGCCGGTCACCGATCACCACGCCCGCGGCATGGGTAGAGCTGTTGCGGGGCAGGCCTTCGAGCTGGACGGCGAGATCGATCAGCCGCCGCACCTCGTCATCGTTGTCATATTCGCGCTTGAACTCGGCCACGCCATTGAGCGCGCGCTTGAGGTCCCACGGATCGGCCGGGAGGTTGGGCACGAGCTTGCACAGCCGATCCACCTGCCCGTAGCTCATCTGCAGAATCCGGCCGGTGTCGCGTAGCACTGCGCGGGCCTTTAGTTTGCCGAAGGTAATGATCTGCGCGACGTGATCTGCGCCATACTTGCCCTGGACGTAGCGGATCACCTCGCCGCGCCGGGTTTCGCAGAAGTCGATATCGAAGTCCGGCATCGACACGCGCTCGGGGTTGAGAAAGCGTTCGAACAGCAGGCCGAGGCGAATCGGATCGAGGTCGGTAATGGTAAGTGACCACGCGACGAGCGAACCCGCGCCCGATCCGCGCCCCGGACCAACGGGAATGCCGTTGTCCTTTGCCCACTTGATGAAATCGGCGACGATCAGGAAGTAGCCGGCGAAGCCCATCTTGTTGATGATGCCGGTCTCGAAATCGAGCCGGTCGAAATAGGCCTGGCGTTCTTCCTCCGGCAGTTCGCCGTAGGGTTCCAATCGCTTGACCAGCCCCGCCCGCGCATCCTCGACGAGCATCCGCGCCTCGCCTTCCGTGTCGCCGGCAAGGCTCGGCAGCAACGGCTTGCGTTTGGGGGGGGCATAGGCGCAGCGTTGGGCCACGACGAGCGTATTTGCCGTCGCCTCGGGCAAGTCGGCGAAGAGTTCGGCCATCACGTCGGCCGGCTTGACCCAGGCCTCGCCGGAGGAGCGTGGCCGGTCGGGCGCATCGATGTGGGTGGAGTTGGCGATGCACAGCATGGCATCGTGGGCCGCATAGAACTGGCTTTCCGCGAACATCGCAGGGTTGCTGGCGACAAGCGGGAGATCGCGCGCATAGGCGAGGTCGATCAGCGCCTCCTCGCTCGCCTCCTCGACCGCATCGCCGCGCCGGGCGATCTCGGCGTAGAGCCGGCCGGGAAAGAGGGTGGCGAGCCGCGCAGCGAGATCGTGCGCAGCATCCGCCTTGCCGTCGGCCAGCAGGCGGGCCAGGGCACCCTCCCCCGCCCCGGTCAGGCAGATCACGCCATCGGTGTGCCCTGCCAGGTCCGACAGGGACACGTGCGGATCGCGCTCCAGTGGGCGCTCAAGGTGAGCCCGGCTGACGAGGTGGCAAAGGTTGAGCCAACCCGCTTCGTTCTGCGCATAGAGCGCCAGCCAGTCGATCGCATCGGAATCCTCTCGGGCGACGGCCAGCAGGGTTCCGATGAGCGGCTGGATGCCTGCATCCTTGCACGCCGAGGCGAAGGCGGGCGCGGCGTAGAGCCCGTTGCGGTCGCACACCGCAATGGCGGGAAAGCCGCGCTCCTTGGCCAGCTTGGCGATGGCCTTGGGATCGATCGCCCCTTCCAGCATCGAATAGCTGGAGAACACGCGCAGCGGGACGAAGGGGGCGAAGGCGGCCATGGATGGAAAGGTAGCGAGTGGATGTCAGCCAACCAAGGTTTGCTTCACCAGGGATTGGGGAAAACGCAGTCTGGAATGAGGGACTTGGTTGATGGAACGCTACAGCAACGCGGCGATATCCGCCCGCAGCGCCTCGGGCTTGTCGGTCGGGGCGTAGCGGCGGACGACCTTGCCGGTGCGGTCTATCAGGAACTTGGTGAAGTTCCACTTGATCGCTTTCGTCCCCAGCAGCCCCGGGGCCTCGTCCTTGAGCCAGCGGTAGAGCGGGATCGCCCCCTCGCCGTTGACCTCCACCTTGCCCATCAGCGGGAACGACAGGCCGAAGTTTGCCTGGCAAAAGCTGTCGATCTCCTCTGCCGTACCCGGCTCCTGGTAGCCGAACTGGTTGCAGGGAAAGGCCAGCACCGCAAACCCGCGCGGGCCGAAATCGCGCCACAGAGCCTCGATTCCGGCATATTGAGGAGTGAAGCCGCACTTGCTGGCCGTGTTGACGACAAGCACCACCTTCCCCAGGAAGTCGGCGAGGCTCGACTCCGTCCCGTTCGGCAGGGCGGCGGTGAAATCCGCGATGGTCCGGTTGTCCATGCCGCTTAGGTTAGCGGCAAATCGCTCCGCTGCGCCAGCTTCATGATTTCGTGCGGGAGATACTGCCGGTCTCCGGTCTTTTCGATCATGTAATGGCTGCGTTCGGCGGGCGGTACGGCCGCGACATAGCGGACCAGTTCGCCGAACGTGCCTTTGCGGATCGACTTGAAGCCATGAAGCAGGCCACCGCCATCCTCTCGCCGGTGCAGGGTGGCGATATCGTCCCAGTGGATCGTGCCCGGAGCATCGCCCGAGGCCTCGGCGGCAAAAGTGGTTGGGTGGTGGCTCATCGGCGGACCTCCTTGGCTCCCGTTCTCTTCGGCAAGAGGAAAACGGTTGCCACGCCCGGGAGGTTCCGGTGAACTTTAGGTCACGTAACGCAGCCTAGGCCAGACGTCCATCGTGAAGCCGCACGACCCGGTCCATGGCCATGGCAAGGCGCTCGTTGTGGGTGGCGATCAGGGCCGCGCTGCCCTCCTCGCGGACGAGGGTGAGGAACTGGGTGAGAACCTTGTCGGCGGTGGCCTCATCAAGGTTGCCGGTGGGCTCGTCGGCAAGAACCAATGCAGGCCGATTGGCCAGGGCCCGGGCGACGGCCACACGCTGCTGCTCTCCGCCCGACAGCCGGCTCGGCTTGTGAGTCATGCGCTGACCCAGCCCGAGGCTCTCGAGCAGTTCCGCCGCGCGGACTTCCGCTTCGCCCTGGCTGATGCCGGCAATCAACTGCGGCAGGACCACGTTCTCGATGGCCGTGAAATCCGGCAGCAGATGATGGAACTGGTAGACGAAGCCGAGATGCTCACGCCGAAGGGTGGTGCGCCCGGTGGCGTCCTCGGCCGAGGCATCGGTGCGGGCGATCTCGATCCTGCCGCCAAACCCGCCTTCAAGCAGACCGATGGCCTGGAGCAAGGTCGACTTGCCCGAGCCCGAGGGGCCGAGCAGTGCGACAATCTCGCCCGGGTGCACCTGAAGATCGACGCCCTTGAGCACGTCGATCCGCACACCACCCTGCTCGAAGCTGCGGGTAACGCCGGTGAGCCGGACGACCGGGTCCACAAGCGGGTCACTCATAGCGCAGCACCTGGACAGGATCGGTACTCGCCGCCTTCCAGGCCGGATAGAGCGTGGCGAGGAACGAGAGCACGAGCGCCATGATCACGATGGCGGTGATCTCTACCGGATCGCTGCGGCTAGGCAGTTCAGTCAGGAAGCGGATCGAGGGATCCCACAGGTTCTGGCCCGTCAGATACTGCACCGCGTTCACGACGTTCTGGCGGAAGAACAAGAAGATGAAACCGAGCATCAGGCCGACGCCGGTGCCGAGCGCGCCGATGGAGAAACCGATGGTGACGAAGACCTTCAGCAGACTGTATCGCCGCGCGCCCATCGTCCGCAGGATGGCGATGTCGCGGGTCTTGGCCCGGACCAGCATGATCAAGGACGAGAGGATGTTGAACACGGCCACCAGCACGATGATCGACAACACGGTGAACATCGCCACCCGCTCGACGGACAACGCCTCGAACAGCGCGGCGTTGATCGTTTTCCAGTCGGTGACTACCGCCTGGCCGGCCAGCTTTCGGGTCAGCGGCGCAAGGATCTCGTCGACCTTGTCAGGATCGGTGGTCTTCACCTCGATCATGCCGATGGAGTCGCCGGTCAGCAGCAGAGTCTGCGCATCCGGGATGGGCATGACGACGAAGGTGTTGTCATAGTCGTAGACGCCAATTTCGAAGATAGCGCCGACCGTGTAACCCACCTGCCGCGGAACCGTGCCGAAGGGCGTGGCGCGGCCCTGCGGGTTGATGATCGTGATCGTATCGCCCACCCGCGCCCCGAGGTTCTCCGCCAGCCGTGCCCCGATGGCGACGACGTTGGAGTCCGCGCGTAGTAATTGCAGCGAGCCGTCCTTCACCTGCGGTTTGATCCGGTCGATATCCGCCTGGGTATTGCCCCGCACGAGGATGCCCTCGACCCTGCCATTGAACGTGGCAAGCAAGGGCTGCTCGATCAGCGGAGAGGCGCGGGTCACGCCTGGGGTGGCCTTCACTTCAGCGAGGACCTGCTGCCAGTTATCCAGCCGGCCGCCGTAAGCCTGGATGATCGCATGGCCGTTGAGCCCGACGATCTTGTCGAATAGCTCAGCGCGGAAGCCGTTCATCACGCTCATCACGATGACCAGCGCCGCTACTCCGAGGCTGACCGCGACCAGGCTGATCCCCGCGACCAGCGCGATGAACGCTTCGCCGCGCCCGGGCAGCATGTAGCGCTTGGCGATGGTCCATTCGAACGGGGAGAGGATCACTGGGGCCCTTCTGGATGGGTCTCGGTTTGTGCGACAACGCGCGACGGGGTTTATCGGGTGCGCGACGAAATGCAAATGT
>DASTGC010000206.1:0-10881 GCA_035719485.1 Novosphingobium sp. | reverse complement strand
GCCGCCCTGCGCCGCGACCATCTCGTCGAACGCTTTCTGGGTCAGGCCGTATCTTCGCTTCAGGTGGCTCTTGCGGTTCGACTGCTTGCGCTTGCCGGACGCATTGAACTGCGCCATGAACAGGGCGTCGACGCCTGGAGCGACGAGACCGCGCAGGCGCTGCTGGGCGACAAGTACCGCGCCGAGGACTACGAGCGCGTGGCCGACATCCTCGACGTCTGGTTCGATTCCGGCTCGACCCACGCCTTCGTGCTGGAGAGCGGCCGCTGGCCCGACCTCTCATGGCCGGCCGACCTTTACCTCGAAGGCTCCGACCAGCATCGCGGCTGGTTCCAGTCCTCGCTGCTCGAAAGCTGCGCCACCCGCGGCCGCGCGCCCTACAAGGCGGTGCTGACCCATGGCTTCACCATGGACGCCAAGGGCATGAAGATGTCCAAGTCCCTCGGCAACACCATCGATCCGCTGAAGGTGATGGAGACCTACGGCGCCGACATCGTCCGGCTCTGGGCGCTCTCGGTCGACTATACCGAGGACCACCGCATCGGCGACGAGATCCTCAAGGGCGTGGCCGACCAGTACCGCAAGCTGCGCAACACCTTCCGCTACCTGCTCGGCGCGCTGGATGGCTATGACGGCGCGGCGGAAGGCATGGCGCCGGCCGAAATGCCCGAGCTGGAGCGCTATATCCTCGCCCTGCTCACCGGGCTTGACGCGACCCTGCGCGAGGCGGCGCTGGCCTATGACTTCAACACCTATGTCCGCGCCCTGACCGACTTCTGCAACGAGGACCTTTCGGCCTTCTTCTTCGATATCCGCAAGGACTGCCTCTACTGCGATGCGCCCACCGACCCCAAGCGCCGCGCCTATCGCACGGTGCTCGACGTGCTGTTCCAGGCCCTCGTCCGCTACGCCGCGCCGGTTCTGGTCTTCACCGCCGAGGAAGTCTGGGGCACCCGCTTCCCCGGCGAGGGCAGCGTGCACCTGCTCCAGTGGCCGAACATCAGCGCCGAGACCGGCATCGACACGGCCCGCTGGGACGATCTGCGGGCCCTGCGCGCCACAGTCAACGAGGCGATCGAGCCGCTGCGGCGCGAGAAGGTGGTCGGGTCCAGCCTAGCCGCCGAAGTCACTGTCCCCGCCTCCGCGCCCGAGGCCGACCTCGCCGAGCTGTTCATCACCGCGACAGTGGCGCGTGGGCAGGGCGATGCGGTGACCGTCGCCCCGACCGAGATGCACAAGTGCGGCCGCTGCTGGCGCCACCTCCCCGAGGTGAGCGAGGACGGCGACCTGTGCCGCCGTTGCGACACGGTTGTAGCCTCGTTGGACGGCATTGCATGAGCCTTGCAGCGCGCCGCCTCGCCGGTCTCGGCATTGCCGCGCTGGTGCTGGCGGCGGACCAGCTGGTCAAGTGGTGGGTCGCCGGACCGCTGCGGCTGGCGCAGGTACAGGTGATCGACCTCGTCCCGTTCTTCGACCTGCGCTGGGCCCAAAACTACGGCGTGTCCTTCTCCTTGCTCACAGCCTCGAGCAACGAAAGCCGATGGCTGCTCGTCGGCCTGACCGCGCTGATCGCCACCGGGGTCCTCACCTGGCTGCTGCGGGAAAAGGCCCTGCCCGAGATCGTCGCACTCGGCATGGTGCTGGGCGGCGCGCTCGGCAACATCCATGACCGCGCGCTCCATGGCTACGTGGTCGACTATGCCGACCTCCATTTCGGCGCTTTCCGCCCCTTCCAGATCTTCAACCTCGCCGACGCCGCGATCTCGATCGGCGTGGTGATAATCCTTGCCCGTTCGTTCCTTTCGCGCGAAAAGCGCGGGCCGAACGACGATGCGGGCAGCCAGACCGGCGCGCGCGCCCTTTGAAAGCTGAATACATGCGCAAGACCATCGCTATCCTGACCGTGCTTTCCGCCTCGGCCGTGCTGGCCGGCTGCGGCTCGGGCGGCGGGCTGCTCGGCCGCGCCCGTCCCGACGAGATGGCGGTGCAGCGCCAGGCCCCGCTGGTGGTCCCGCCCGATTTCGCGCTGACCCCGCCGCAGCCCGGCGCGCCGCGTCCGAACGACACCAGCGCGCAACAGCAGACGCTCGATGCCCTGTTCGGCGGCCCGGCCCCGCGCAGCGACGTCGAGCAGGCGACCATCGGTCAGGCCGGCGCGGCTGCTCCCGGGATCCGCTCGGCGGTGGGCGATCCGAAGACAAACACGGTCGCCAAGGGCGCGATTACCCGCGATATCGTCGCCGCGCCGCAGGGCGATGGCCGCGAAGCCCAGGCCGTGATCCCGGGCTGAGCCCGGCTGGCCGCAACGCTGCTTCCCGATTGTCGCAGATCAATGCGTGCTGGCGTCGGGCAGGCCAGCACGCTAGGCGAACCCGCGCCTGAATCGCGGGCACCAACATGGGGAGAAGAGCGATCATGAGCGGAGCGGACGTCGTTATCGTTGGGGCCGGCCACGCGGGCGCACAGGCCGCTATCGCGCTGCGGCAGAACGGTTTTTCCGGCACCGTCACCATGATCGGACGCGAGAGCGAACCGCCCTACGAGCGCCCGCCGCTATCCAAGGAATATTTCGCCCGCGAGAAGACGTTTGACCGGCTCTATATTCGCCCGCCCCACTTCTGGGGCGAGAAGGACGTGGACCTGAAGCTGGGCGTTGAAGTGACCAGGGTCGATCCGGCGGGCAAGGTGCTGACGCTGTCGGATGGGACCATTTTCACCTACGGCACGCTGATCTGGGCCGCCGGGGGCGACCCGCGGCGGCTGACCTGCAGGGGTGCGGACCTCGCCGGCGTGCACGCCGTGCGCACCCGCGCCGATTGCGACCAGCTGATGGGCGAGATCGATGGTGGGGTGAAGCACATCGTCGTCATCGGCGGCGGCTATATCGGACTGGAAGCCGCGGCAGTGCTGACCAAGCTCGGCTGCAAGGTGACCCTGCTAGAAGCCCTGCCCCGGGTGCTGGCCCGCGTAGCCGGGCCGGAGCTTTCGGCCTTCTACGAAAAGGAACATCGGGACCACGGGGTGGACCTGCGAACCGGCGTGGCGGTGGATTGCCTCGAGGGAGAGGGCCGAGTGACCGGCGTCAAGCTGGGCGACGGCAGCGTGATCCCGGCCGAGGCGGTCATCGTGGGGATCGGCATCGTGCCGGCTGTCGGCGCGCTGATCGCAGCCGGCGCGGCGGGCTCCAACGGCATCGATATCGACGAATACTGCCGCACCTCCCTTCCCGACGTCTATGCCGTGGGTGACTGCGCGGCCTTTGCCTGCGGCTTCGCCGGCGGCACCGTGATGCGGGTGGAATCTGTTCAGAACGCCAACGACCAGGCGACCTGCGTGGCCAAGGCGATCTGCGGCGATGAGAAGCCTTACCATGCGTTTCCGTGGTTCTGGTCGAACCAGTACGACCTGCGGCTGCAGACCGCCGGCCTCTCTGTCGGCTACGATGCGACCGTTACACGGGGCGATCCCGCCAACCGCTCATTCTCGGTGATCTACCTGAAAGGTGGCAAGGTCATCGCGCTCGACTGTGTCAACGCCACCAAGGACTATGTCCAGGGCCGTAAGCTGGTCGAGGCTGGCGTTGTGATCGAGCCCGAGCAATTGGCAAATGCCGAGGTCCCGCTCAAGGAACTGATTCCGTCCTGAGCTGCGCCACAGCCCAGGCGGCAGCCTCGGCCACTGCGGCATCGGGATCCTCGGTCAGCGATGCGATCTTTGGCAGAAGCGCCGGATCGCCGCTGTTGCCGGCGGCGTAGAGGCAGTTCCGCACGAAGCGGTTGCGACCGATGCGCTTAATCGGGCTGCCGGAAAAGAAGCGCCGGAAGCCAGCGTCATCGAGTGCCATGAGCTCCGCCAGTCGTGGCGCGGCCAGTTCAGCGCGGGGCAGGAAGGCCCGGTTTGCCGCCGCGGTGATGGCGAACTTGTTCCAGGGGCAGACGGCCAAGCAGTCGTCGCAGCCGTAGATCCGGTTGCCCAGGGCCTCGCGGAACTCTTCCGGGATCGGGCCGGCGTGCTCAATCGTGAGGTAGGAGATACAGCGCCGCGCATCGAGCCTGAACGGTGCGGGGAACGCGCCCGTCGGGCAGGCGCGCTGGCAGGCATCGCAGGAGCCGCAGCGTTCCTCTCCCGGCGCATCGGGCTGAAACTCCAGCGTGGTGAAGATCGCGCCGAGAAACAGCCATGAGCCATGCACGCGGCTGACGAGGTTGGTGTGCTTGCCCTGCCAGCCCAGCCCCGCCGCCTGCCCCAGCGGCTTTTCCATGACCGGGGCGGTATCGACGAAAACCTTCACGCCCGCCTCACCAAGCCCCCGTCGCCCGGCCTCCGTCACCAGCCACCGGGCCAGCGCCTTGAGTGCCTTCTTTACCGTGTCGTGATAGTCCTGACCTTGTGCATAGACCGAAATTCGGGCGCGGTCGGGCCGATCCGCCAGCGCCAGCGGATCGGCGACAGGGGCATAGGACATGCCGAGCGCGATCACGCTGCGCGCCTCGGGCCAGAGGGCTTGCGGGGAACGGCGGTGGTAGGCCCGCTCAGCCATCCATTGCATCTGGCCATGGGCGCCCTCGTCAAGCCACTCTGCAAGCCGGCGAGCGGCCAGCGGGTCCTCCGCAGCCGGGGCGATGCCGCAGGCGGCAAAGCCGAGCCGCGCGGCTTCGGCCCTCAGATCGACAAGCAACCGTCGGGTCACCGGCTCGTTAACCATGCTCGCGTATCCTCCTCTTCACGAAGCGGGGTTAACCGGTCACACTCATGAAGATGGAACTAGGCACTTGGGAGGCGGCGGGCAATGCCCCCAGCCCGCAAACGGACCAGGCGATGGCTGACCGCCCGCTGGCAATCGAGGCGCGCGGCCTCGTCAAGCGGTTCGACGGGTTTACCGCTGTGGATGGGGTGGACCTGTCGGTGCCGGAAGGCGCAATCTACGGCGTGCTCGGCCCCAACGGCGCGGGCAAGACCACGACCTTGCGCATGCTCTTGGGCATCATCGATCCGGACGAGGGCTATCGCCGCGTGCTCGGCAGCCTGCGCCCGCACGATGTCGCCCATGCCATCGGCTACCTGCCCGAGGAGCGCGGGCTCTATCCGGCGATGAAGGCCTTTGAGGCGATCGCCTTCGTCGGTGCGCTGCGCGGGCTGCCGCTGGCCGAGGGCCGCCGCCGCGGTCGCGCGCTGCTGGAGGAGCACGGCCTCGGCTATGCTGCCGACCGGCAGATCCGGCAATTGTCCAAGGGCATGGCCCAGCAGGTCCAGATCCTCGGCTGCCTGGTTCACGAGCCGCGCCTGGTCGTGTTCGACGAGCCGTTCTCGGGCCTCGACGCGATCAACCAAGGCAAGCTCGAAAAGATGATGCGCGGCCTTGCCGAACGCGGGACGACCGTGATCTTTTCCACCCACGTCATCGCTCATGCCGAGCGACTGTGCGACGGGATCGCGATCATCGCGGGGGGCAAGGTACCCTTTGCCGGGCCGGTCGACGTTGCCCGCGACCGGATCAGCGCCCAGGTCCGCCTGGAGACCCGCGCCGCCGATGGCCCCTGGCGCGCGGCGCTACCCACCGATGCCCGGCACGACCGCAAGCTCGACGGCTCCTCGTTCTTCTACTTCCCCCTCCCCGAGACCGGCATCGAGCCTCTGCTGCGCGCCCTCATCGAGGGCGAGGCGGGCATCCTCTCGCTCTCGATCGAGCGGGCTGGCCTGCACGACGCGTTCGTCGCCATTGCCGGCGAGGCCGCCGCGCGGGCGCTGGAGGAAAACCCCGAAGAGGAGCAACGCCGATGACCGGCCGCCTCAGCACCCTTGCCGCGGCGCTCGTCATTGCCCGGCGCGATTTCGCCGCCGTCCTGCTCTCGCGCAGCTTCATCTTCTTCCTCATCGGCCCGCTGTTCCCGCTGGTCGTAGGCGCCCTCGCCAGCGGGGTCGGCGAGAACGTCGAGCGCAGTGCCGCCCGCCCCGTGCTCGGCGTCGCGATGGCCGCGCCCGATCTTGCCGCCCTCAGCGGCGCCGCGCGCCGGCTGGATGCTCAGCTCGACGACACTGTACCGGTATTGATGCCGCTGGCCGACCAGCCAGGCGAAAATCCGGAGCATCTGCTGCGCGCCAATCAGGGCCGCGCCAGCGCCGTCCTCACTGGCAGCCTCGCCCACCCGGTGCTCACCGGCCCCCGCGAACTGATCGACGACTGGCGTGGCCCGGTCGCCGTGCTCGCGGCCGAGGCGAGCAACCGGGCGCCGCAACCCTATCCGCAAGTCCGGCTTACACCGACCACGCTGAAGGCCGCTCCGGTCAACCGGGTGGGACGGATGCGCACGGCTCAGGCTGGACAAACCCTGCTGTTCCTCCTGACCATGCTACTCGCCGGCATGGTCCTGTCCAACCTGGTCGAGGAAAAGGCCAACAAGATCATCGAAGTCCTCGCGGCTGCCATCCCGATGGACGCCCTGTTCCTGGGCAAGCTCTTCGCCATGCTTGCGGTCAGCTTCGTCGGCATTGCGGTCTGGGGCGCGGTGGGCACCATGATCATGCTGGCCGGCGGACGGACCCTCGCGGAATTGACCGTACCGGCGGTCGGCTGGCCGATGTTCCTCGGCCTCGGCATCGTCTACTTTGCCATGGCCTATCTGCTGCTGGGTTCGGTATTCCTGACGATCGGCTCGATGGCCTCGACCGTGCGGGAGGTGCAGACCCTGTCCATGCCGGTGACGATGCTGCAGCTGCTGGTCTTCTTCTTCGCCAGCTTCTCCGTGGCCAGCCTCGGCTCGCCCATGGAACAGGCCGCCGTGCTGGTGCCGTTTTCCTCGCCCTATGCCATGCTGGCGCGGGCAGCGCAGGAGCCGGGCCTCGGCCAACACCTGCTGGCGATCGGCTGGCAGGTCACCTGGGTCGGCCTGTTCATCCGTTTCGGCGCGCGGTTGTTCCGTACCCGGGTGATGAAGTCGGGTCCGGTGCGGACAAGCCGCAAGGGCTGGCTGCGCCGCGCACCGGCCTGAACAGCTACTCCACGGGCGGCAGCGGGCATGGTATGCGGCGATCAGAGGTCTGCCCCTGAGGAGTTGCCGATGATCGAGCCAGTTCTGTCACGCCGCCACGCGCTCCGGCTGCTCGGCATGGGCGTCGCCATTCCCGTGGTGGCCGCCTGCGGACCGGGCGAGGCCCGGGCCAAGAGCTATCCTGTCCACTTCACCGAAGACGAATGGCGCCGCCGCCTGACACCAGAGCAGTTCAGGATCCTGCGCAAGCAGGGCACCGAGTATCCGGGCACTTCGCCGCTGCTCAACGAACACCGCAAGGGCATTTTCGCCTGTGCGGCTGACGACAATCCGCTTTTCTCGTCAGCTACCAAGTTCGAATCGCACACTGGTTGGCCGAGCTTCTGGCGGCCTCTGGCAGGCGCGATCGGCTATTCGACCGACTGGGACCTCGGCGCGCCGCGAACGGAAGTCCACTGCACGCGCTGCGGCGGTCATCTTGGCCATGTCTTCGACGACGGGCCACAGCCTACCGGCAAGCGCTACTGCATCAATGGGGCGATCCTGAAATTCCTGCCCGCCTAGTCCGGCGTCACAGCCTGCCGGATTGAAACACACAGGGCTGGCCCGCGGGCTCGGGCAGGGGTTGGAGGCGATAGGCGAGGCGGGCAAAATCCTCCAGCCTGAAGGTATCCTCGAAAACCAGGCCGGCGGCCGGCGGCCGACGCCAGCGGACTTTGGCGACGATCGGCGCCACGCCAGCGATTTCCAGCCGGAACTGGCGATTGAGCGCGAGCTGCTCGTCACAGGTGATGCGGGCGCCCTGCTGCGAAAGGTCGTGCACCGTGGCCGTCAGCATGTCGCGGCCAGCCAGAAGCAGCGCCGGCAAAGTCATGCGCAGGCGCACCGGGCGGCGCGGGTAGGGCCCGGTTTCCTTGATCAGGTATTCGACCGGGACCACGTCGCGAAAACGCAGGCCCGCGTGATCGCCCTGCTCCCACATCCGCTCCACGGGATAACGGTCGCCGTTCCCAAGCTCGAGGGTGAAGGACTGGCCCGGCAGGGGATGGAAGCAGCGGACCTTGACACCGGTGGCCGAGGCATCGCGCAGCACACAGAGGTATTCGCCGGAGGGGGCGATCAGCTTGGCCGGGCGAATCAGCAGGCTGACGCGCGGCGCGGCGCGCTGGTCGTCGCCGGCGGGCGACGATTGCGCTTCGGTCCACTCTTGCCGCTGCCCGGGCCGGACCGGATCATGCATGCGAACACCCCTCGGAGCCGGGCGAAGGCGCCAGTGCCGCCGCCGGACATTCCCGCCTTAGCGGCCGGGGTATTTCGCCGGCCTTCCGCAACAGCCCTAATCGGCCGTTAATCCACCAAAGAGCGTGCACCTTTCCAAAAACTTGCACCTGCGCGCCGGGATAATGCGGAGGCCGTCCTTTGCAGCGGAGAAATGCGACACGGGCTAGGTCGGGAGGGCCGATCAAATTAAAGAGCTGCAGAGAATGCTGAAACGGATCGATACCGGCGAGGTCAGGCTCGGGATGTTCATCCATAAGCTGGAAGGCTCATGGTTCAGCCACCCGTTCTGGAAGTCCAAGTTCCTCCTGGAAGATCCCGTGCTGCTCGAAAAACTGCACGACAGCGCAGTTTCGGCCGTGATCATTGACACTGACCGCAGTCACCGCGCGACCCACGATCAGGCGAGTAGCCCGGCCGGAGGCAATGTGCCGACCGTCCTGCGGCGCGGCGCCCGCCGCGCTGCCGCCCGCTCTGCAGCGCCATCGGCCAGTGGGCGCGAAGCAGAGTTGCGCGGGGTGGCACCGCGCACCATGGTTCAGGAGTTTGGCCTCGCCAACCGCGTCGCCGACAAGGGCCAGCGCGTGATCAGCCGAGCGTTCATCGAGGCGCGGCTTGGCAAGACAATCAAATCGAGCATGGTCGAGCCGGTGGTGGACGATATCTTCGCCTCGATCCAGCGCAATGCCCATGCCTTCAATGGGCTGATGCGATGCAAGCGCGACAGCGAATTCGTCTATCGGCATGCGCTCGCCGTCTGCGCGCTGATGATTTCGCTCGGCCGCGCGATGAAGCTGTCGCCCGATGAGATCCGCCTCGCGGGCATGGCCGGTCTGTTGATCGACGTGGGCGTGGGGCTCCTGCCGATCCCGCTCTCGTCAACCGGTGACTTCCGCGACATCGCCCCGGACGTGCTGCGCGAGCACGTGATCCTCGGCAGCGAGTTGCTGGTCGCCAGTGGCCTGCCCGATCCGGTCGTCCAGGCCTGCTTGCAGCATCACGAGCGGATCGACGGCACCGGCTATCCCTATGCCCTGCCGGCGGAAACGATCGGCCAGTTCGCCCGCATGGCTGCGATCTGCGATACCTACGACCAACTGGTGGACGACACCGGGGGCCATCCCGCACTCGATCCTGCCGAAGCGATTGAATACATGGCGCGGTCGGGCTCCGGGCTCGACCCGGAGCTGCTGACCCAGTTCACCGAGGTCGTCGGAATCCATCCGATCGGCTCGATCGTGGAACTTGAATCCGGGCGCGTGGCCATGGTCGTCGCCCAGGACGAGAGCGATCCTACCCGCCCGCGGGTACGCACTTTCTGGTCGAAGAACGAGCAAAGGGCGCTGCCGCCCAGCGACATCGCCCTTGCCCACTGTTTCGGTGAGGACCGCATCGTCGGCCGGGCCGACCTGGCGGACCTGGTGTCAGGCGAATTCGCGCCGCTGCGCGAGCGGCTCTTTGCCGGAGCCTGTGCCGGTGGCTGATCCCGTCTGGGCCAGCCGCCGGCACGGAGGCCTTAGGCGTTCGCGGTGTTGAGCTGCGACGACGTCTTCGAGAAGGTCGTGTCGAGCTGTGAGCCGAGACCGGAAACCGTGGTCATGATGGCAACCGCGATCAGCGCGGCAATCAGGCCATATTCGATAGCGGTGGCGCCATCTTCGTTGGCGGCGAGCTTCGCAAGCAACTTCGTCATCGCAAATATCCTCCTGGTTCTCCCCTAGAACCAACGGCCTTATCCCCGAAGATAGTTACCTATCGGTAAACCCGTATCTGAGCCGCTGGAGTTGCCGATGCGCCTCATCACTGTAAGTGGCTGAAAACGAAAAAGCGCGCCGGTCTCCCGACGCGCTCAATATTTTATCAGAGTCTGCTGTGATCGCCCGATCAGGCGGCGACGGCAGCCTTCTTGGCCAGCTCGCGCTTCACCTTGAGGGCGCGCGGAGAGAGCTTGGCGTCGGCTGTCTTCAGTAGCCAGTTGTCGAGCCCGCCGTTGTGCTCAACCGAGCGCAGCCCATGGGTCGACACGCGGAATTTGAAGCTGCGGTCCAGCCCTTCCGAGAGCAGCGTGACGTTCTGCAGGTTGGGCAGAAACACGCGCTTGGTCTTGTTGTTGGCGTGGCTGACGTTGTGGCCGATCTGGCGGCCTTTGCCGGTCAGTTCGCAAATACGGGACATGGCTAAGCTCTCTACAGAATCTGGTGCCCGAAATCGGGGGAAGCGCGCCCTTACCGATTCACCCCCCCGAGGTCAAGTTGTGCACAGGCCTTTGGCGGGCTAACTGGCGCCATGACTCGCTGGCCCCTTCCTGAACCCATGCGTCTTGCGCTCGAGCAGGCCCGCAAGGGGGCGAGCGAGGGCGAAGTGCCGATCGGCGCGGTAGTCGTCAAGGATGGCGAGGTGGTGGTCATGACCCACAACCAGCCCCGTACCCTCCACGATCCGACAGCCCACGCCGAGCTACTGGCGATTCGCCGGGCTGCCCAGACCTTGGGCACGGAACGGCTCGACGGCTGCGAGCTGTGGGTCACGCTCGAACCCTGCGCGATGTGCGCCGGGGCGATTGCCCATGCGCGGATCGCCCGGGTCTACTATGCCGCCCCCGATCCCAAGGGCG
>DASTGC010000205.1:0-9420 GCA_035719485.1 Novosphingobium sp. | reverse complement strand
TCCCGGAACTGGCGCAGCACGCCCAGCGAATTGCCAATTGCATAGCCCCCCTCCATGCCCAGCAGCGACGCGATCCGCCCGGCCTTCCAGGCAGCGGACACGCCAGCCGCGTCGGTCGCATACTGCAGCTCTGCCGGGTTGGCGGCGATCAGCCGCTTCATCACATCGATTTGCTCCATGACGGCCTGCACGGCCTGCTGGTCGTTCAGCGAGGCGGGTACGAAGACCGACCAGAACTGGGCGCCAACCTTGCCGCGACGCAGTCTGGCAAGATCGGTGTGCATCGCCACGCGGTCGCGGGCCGGGTCGGCCGTCTGGGTGGTATCGCGGAAATCGAAGTCCTGGAGAATATCCTTGCGACGGTCGCGCAGCTGCTCGGGAACATCGTTGTGGCCGTCCCAGACCGGTGCGGTCTTTAGGGCCGCCGCGGCTACCTGCTCGGGCGAAGCGTCAGCCAGCGCAGGTGCGGCAGCCAATCCGAGTGCAATGGCAATGGGCAGAACCAGCTTCATCCGGGCACCTCGCAATGTCGCAACGGCTCTTCCTTGCAGGAATGGCGCGCGGCTCCAATACGCATGTTTGCACGACGTGAGGAAACCGAGGGTTGCGGGCAGGTTGCACTCGTGCTGTTGCCGCAGCTGGTCTATCCGCCATGCGGGCAAGGCCCGATTGGGCTCGCGGGGAACAATAGCATGCCGTTGCGCTCGTCAGTCAGCAAGGGGGCCTGGTGGGGCGGCAAGGGACGGGCCATGGTGCGCGTCCTGCTGGCTGCCCTATATGCCGTCGCCGGCGTCCTGCACCTGGCACTCCCGGCCCCGTTCCTCTCGATCACGCCGCGCTGGGTCCCCGCCGCGCCGGCGGTCATCGTGCTGACCGGTGTCGCTGAACTCGCCGGCGCCGCCGCACTGCTGCAGAGTTGGTCGCCCCGCCTGCGCCAAGCGGCGGGCTGGGCGCTCGCGCTCTACGCCCTGTGCGTCTGGCCGGCCAACGCCAACCACCTGTTGATCGATCTCCAGCGCCCCAACCATGGCCTGGGACTTGCCTATCACCTCCCCCGCCTGGCCTTCCAGCCGGTCTTGATCTGGGCCGCGCTGTGGGCAAGTGGAGCGTTTCCTTTCAAACGCGATTGATGCTCCCCAGCCGGGCGACAACCCCGTGGTGCAGCTTGACCCTCCCGACAGCCCCGGCCATGCATAGTCGGGAAAGGGCGGCGATGGATTTGCGAGCGACATTCGAACACCGCTCCGGCCGAGTGATCGCAGCGCTGCGTTGCGCGCTAGCCTTCGTGTTCCTCGTCGCCCTGATTTTCGAACCGGCGATCTTCAACGAAGGGCTGCGCCAAGGCGTGATCCTGCTCGGCAGCTATCTGCTGATGTCGCTTGTGCTCGTGGCCGTGGCCTGGCGCTCGTGGTGGCTCGACCAGCGGCTCGCGCTTCCGGTTCTTCTGGTCGACGTTGCCGCGTTTATCGGCTCCGTTTTTGTCACCGAAGGCTACGATGCCGATTTTACCAGCCCGTTCCTTGCCATGTTTGCCCTCATCGTCCTTTCCGCCACGCTGCGGCTGGGTTCGGCCTCGGCGGCGCGAACCGGGGTGGTCGTGTCGCTGCTGTTCATCCTCCTCGGATTGGTGCTCGTAAGTGCTGGTTTTCCCATTGAGATCTACCGGTTCAGCCGGCGCGCCTTCTACATGGTGGCGCTTCTGCCGGTGCTGGTCTGGTTTGGCATCGATCGGCGCGGGCCGGAGATTCCGCCGCTCGAACCTCCGCCCGACATAGGTCAAGACAGACTATGCGGTGCCGCTCTAGCCTATGCGATGAAGGCCACAGGCGCCACCCACGGCATCCTCGCCTGGAGCGAAAGCGATGAACCGTGGATTGAGCTTTACCAGTCGGGCGGCAGCGGCACGGACCAGCAACGGCGCGTCGGACCCGACGAGCTCCCCGGCTGGGACGAGATCGGAGACCGGCCGCGCCTGTTCGATCTTCGGCGCCGTCGAATATTGGTCCTGGATTGCAGCGGACGAGCCAAGGCTGTCCGCTCTGATGGGCCCCTACCCCTGGCAAGCCTGTCCGGGATTGCCGAGGGGCTCGTTTTGCCGTTGGCGAGCACTGCGCACACGGGGCAAATCGTCCTTGGCGGCATTCGCGGCCCGGGGGCCGATTTCCTTGCCCTCGGTCAGGCGATCGCCCGTGAGATTGAAATGGCCGCCGACCGCGCCACCGCCACCCGCCTCGAGCGGGAACGCGCCGTCATGCGCGAGCGCGGGGCCATCGCCCGCGACCTTCACGACAGCGTCGCCCAGTCTCTCGCCGGTGCCTGCTTCCGGCTGGAGGCGCTGCGGCGGACGGTAAGCGACGGCGCCAGCACTACCCCGGCCGAAGAAATCGCTGCCGTGCGCGATGCCTTGCGCGGGGAGCAGGCGCAGGTCCGCGGACTGATCGAGGCCCTTCGCGTGCCGCAAGGCCTGTCGACCCGCCCTCCGCTGGCAGACGACCTGCAGCGTACGATCGCAGATGCCGCAGCTCACTGGAACATCACGGCCAGCCTTTCGACCGAGGTCCCGATCACGATACCGGGCCGGCTCAACCACGAACTGCGCCAGCTTCTGCGCGAAGCCGTCGCCAATGCCGTGCGGCACGGGCATGCCACCGGGGTCATCGCCAGTCTCAGCCCCGCAGCGGGCGGGGTCGATCTCGTGGTCTCCGACAACGGCATGGGTTTCGCCTCTGTGGCCGGTGACACCCCACCGTGGTCGATCAGCGAACGCGTCTCCACCCTCGGCGGCCGTCTCGAAGTGCGGACCGGGCCGGATGGAACCCGCCTCGCCATTTTCCTTCCGCTCGCCGCAAGTCTGGAGCAACCAAAATGACCTCAGTATTGATCGCCGACGACCACCCGTTCCTCAGGGCCGGGGTCCAGGCCGTACTGGCGCCAACCCCGTTCAAGATCGTAGCCGCCGTAGGCTCGGGCGAGGAAGCCCTTGCGGCCATCGAAGCGCATGACCCAGACATCTGCATTTTCGATGTGACCATGCCCGCTCCCGATGGCGTAGCTACGCTCCGAACCATCCGCGAGGCCGGGGATAACCGCCCTGTGATCCTCCTTACTGCCCACATCGACGATCATCGACTGGCAAAGGCGATCGCGGCCGGGGTTAATGGGATCGTCAGCAAGGACGGTGCCGAAGACATCCTTGCCGAAAGTCTCGAACGCGTTCTCGCCGGAGAAACGGTAATTGCCCCCGAGCTGCTGGAACGCGCGCGGCTGCAGGCCGGCGACGCGGATCGGCCATCGCCCTTTGCCACCCTGACCCCACGTGAGCGGACCATTGTCGCCAGGGCGATGCGCGGTGCTCGCAATCGCGACATCGCCGCTGAACTCGGGATCACCGAGGGCACAGTGAAAGTTTATCTCCACGCCTTGTACCAGAAGCTCGGGGTGGACAATCGCACCGAGCTCGCCGTGCTCGCGCTGAAGCATCCGGACGAATTCGTCTGACGCCGCAGGCCACCTCCGTGAGCGCAGACGAATGCGCCAGCCCTCGCAGACGTATTCTTGGCGACGCGCGCCGTCCTGCAGATATGCATCGGACCGGGTTACGCCCCACGCTGGCCGGAGCCACGATGCCGGTCAATCTCAAGCACAACCGCTCCGGGAACGCCCGGGACGGAAACTCGTAACCGAACGGGGATTTAGCGACGATGAGCTTCACCGCCGATTGCCTGCTCCTGTTCGGCGCCACCGGCGACCTCGCCCAGCGCATGCTGCTGCCCTCGCTGTGCGCGCTCGATGCCGATCGGCTGGTAGCGCCGGACCTGCGGATCGTCGGAACCGCGCGCCAGAATCTGGACGACGCCGGTTATCGCGCCTTCGCCCGCACGGCACTTGAGAAATTTCTGCCGGATGACCGAAAGGCGGCAATCGACCCCTTTCTCGAGCGGCTCCATTTCCAGCCGCTGGACGCCAATGAGACCGAACAGTTCGATGCCCTCGCCAGGAAGGTGGGCCCGATTGCCGGCGGCCTCGCGATTTTCTTGTCCACGGCGCCCAGCCTGTTCGAGCCGACCATTGCCGGTCTGCTCCGCTCAGGGCTAGCCGGGGAGAAAACACGCATCGGCCTCGAAAAGCCGCTGGGCACCGATCTGTCGTCGAGCAGACACATCAACGATGCGGTCGCCGCCGCCTTCCCGGAGGATCGGATTTTCCGGATCGATCACTACCTCGGCAAGGAAACGGTCCAGAACCTGCTGGCCCTGCGTTTCGCCAACCTGCTGTTTGAACCGCTATGGAACGCGGCGCACATCGATCACGTACAGATCACCGTGGCCGAGACGGTCGGATTGGAATCCCGGGTGGGCTACTATGACGGATCCGGCGCTCTGCGCGACATGGTCCAGAATCACATGCTCCAGCTGCTGGCACTGGTCGCCATGGAACCCCCGGCCTCGTTCGATTCCACCGCCGTGCGCGACGAGAAGGTGAAGGTCCTGCGGTCTCTGCGGCCGGTTTCGTGCGATCAGACGGTGACCGGCCAATACCGCGCCGGCGCTATCGGCGGTGCAGCAGTGCCCGGCTATGATCAGGAACTGGGCAGGAACTCGGACACGGAGACCTTCGTCGCCCTGAAGGCCCATGTCGACAACTGGCGTTGGAAAAGCGTCCCCTTTTACCTGCGGACCGGGAAACGCCTGCCCGAACGCGTCACCGAAATCGTCGTCCAGTTTCGCGATGTGCCCCATTCGATCTTCGGCGGGGCCCGCACCGCGCCCAATCGCCTTATAATCGGGATCCAGCCGGAGGAGAACATCACGCTCTCGCTCATGGCCAAGGTGCCGGGGCTTGATCGCGGCGGCATCCGCCTGCGCGAGGTTCCGCTGGACATCGCGATGGATGATGCCTTTGCCGGCCCCAAGAAGCGAATCGCCTATGAACGCCTCCTTCTCGACCTTGTGGAAGGCGACCAGACCCTGTTCGTCCGTCGCGATGAGGTCGAGGCGCAGTGGGACTGGATCGACGCCATCCGCGCCTGCTGGGCCAACAACGGCATTTCCCCAAAGACCTACACGGCGGGATCGTGGGGCCCCTCAGCCGCCATCGCCCTGGCCGAACGCGACGGCGTCACGTGGCATGAGAAATGATTGGGCATGAGTAGAACGCCATGACTTTCAGCAACAAGCTCCACCCCGTCATCGAACGCGTCACCGTGCGCATAATCCAACGGTCGCGGCCGACCCGTACGGCCTACCTTGCCCTCATGGAAGAAGAGGCCAGCAAGCACGGCAGCCGGGATTTCATGGGCTGCTCCAACCTCGCCCACGGGTTCGCCGCGGCGTTGGAGGACAAGCCGGCCATCGCCGCCCAGCGCGGGCCAAACATCGGCATCGTCACCGCCTACAACGACATGCTGTCGGCCCACCAGCCTTATGGCCGCTACCCCGAGGCGATGAAGGTCTACGCTCGCGAGGTCGGCGCCACGGCCCAGGTCGCCGGGGGCGTGCCCGCCATGTGCGACGGCGTCACCCAGGGGCAGGACGGCATGGAGCTGTCGCTGTTCAGCCGCGACGCCATTGCCCTCTCGACTGCGGTTGCCCTCAGCCATGCGATGTTCGACGGCGTCGCCGCGCTCGGCATTTGCGACAAGATCGTGCCCGGTCTCGTCATCGGCGCGCTCCGTTTTGGCTACTTGCCCGCGATCTTTGTCCCCGGCGGCCCGATGCCAACGGGCCTCGGCAACAAGGAGAAGCAGAAGGTCCGCCAGCTCTATGCCGAGGGCAAGGCCACCCGCGCCGACCTGCTCGAGAGCGAGAGCAGGTCCTACCACGCGCCGGGCACCTGCACCTTCTACGGCACGGCCAATTCCAACCAGATGATGATGGAGCTGATGGGCCTGCACCTGCCCGGCGCCGCCTTCGTCCAGCCGAACACGCCGCTGCGCTCCGCCCTCACCCGCGCCGCGGTTCACCGCCTGACCGAGATCGGCCTCAAGGGCGCAGACTACCGGCCGATGGCCCGCGTGGTGGACGAGAAGGCCATCGTCAATGCTGCCGTCGGCCTCCTCGCCACCGGCGGTTCCACCAATCATGCGATCCACCTGCCCGCCATGGCCCGGGCTGCTGGCGTCGTGTTCGATTGGGAGGACCTTGACGAACTGTCCGCAGTCGTCCCCCTGATCGCGCGGGTCTATCCCAATGGCGCCGGCGACGTGAACCACTTCCAGGCCGCCGGGGGGATCGGCTACGTCGTGCACGAATTGCTCGGCGCCGGCCTGATTCACGCAGATACGCTCACCGTCGCGGCTCATGGCATGGCCGCCTATGCCCAGGAGCCTTTCCTCGATCACGAAAATCTGGAATGGCGCCCCGCCCCTAATGCCAGCCTCGATCCGGAAATGCTGCGCCCGGTGGCCGCGCCATTCCAACCCGACGGCGGCATGCGCCTCGTGCAGGGCAACATTGGCCGCGCCACCTTCAAGACCAGCGCAGTCGATGAAAGCCGCTGGACCATAGAGGCACCGGCGCGGGTGTTCGACAGCCAGGAGGCGGTCAACGCCGCCTTCACGGCGGGCGAGCTCGACCGCGACGTCGTCGTGGTTGTCCGCTTCCAGGGCCCCCGCGCCAACGGTATGCCCGAACTGCACAAGCTGACCCCGCCGCTGGGCGTGCTGCAGGACCGCGGCTTCAAGGTGGCCCTCGTCACCGACGGCCGCATGTCGGGCGCCTCGGGCAAGGTTCCCGCGGCGATCCATGTCACCCCCGAGGCCTTGGCCGATGCCGTAGGTACCGTCGGCCCGCTGGCGCTCCTGCGTGACGGCGACTTGATTCGCCTGTGCGGCCGCACCGGCAGCCTCGAAGTCCTTGTCGACCTGTCCGGCCGGCAGCCCGCCGCTGCACCGCCGGCCGGGCTGGGCACCGGGCGTGAGCTCTTTGCCATGTTCCGCCACGGAGCCGACAGCGCCGAGCGTGGCGGCTCGGCCATGCTCGCGGCGGCAGGACTGTGAGCATGTGGCCATGACCGAGCTCGTCACCGTCGATATCGGCGGCACTCACGCCCGCTTCGCACTGGCCACCATCACCGCCGACGGGGCCATCACGCTGGGTGAGCCAATCACCCTCCAGACCGCCGATCACGGCAGCTTTGAGCTCGCCTGGCAGGCCTTTGCCGCCTATGCCGGTCGCGGCCTGCCGGGCGCAGCCGCGCTGTCCATCGCGGGGCCGGTCGAAGGCGAAGTGATTCGCTTCACCAACAACCCGTGGACAATACGCCCGGCCGCTCTCGGCCACGAGATCGGCGCCGAGCAGGTGACCCTCGTCAACGATTTCGCCGCAGTCGCCCATGCCGTCGCACGCGCCCCGGCGGGCGACTTCATTCACCTGTGCGGCCCCGACGTGCCCCTGCCAGAAACCGGCACGATCAGCGTGGTCGGGCCGGGCACCGGCCTTGGCGTCGCCCACCTCTGGCGCGACGGGCGCGGCGCCTACCATGTCCAGGCAACGGAAGGCGGCCATGTCGCCTTCGCCCCGCTTGATTCGATCGACGACGCCATCCTCGCCCGCCTGCGGACGCGTTACCCGCGCGTTTCCGCCGAACGGGTCGTGGCTGGCCCCGCCATCGTCGAGCTCCATGCGGCCCTCGCCGCGCTGGAGGGGCGCGCCATTGCGCAGTACAACGACCGGACGCTGTGGCAGCTCGGCATTTCAGGCGAAGACAGCCTTGCCGCCGCCGCAGTCGAACGATTCTGCCTTTCGCTCGGCGCCGTCGCCGGCGACATCGCGCTCGCCCAGGGTGCCTCGGGAGTCGCCATCGCCGGCGGGCTCGGGCTACGCCTGCGCGAAACCCTGCAACGCTCCGGCTTCGACGCCCGCTTCGTCGCCAAGGGTCGGTTCGAGGGACTCATGGCCCGCCTGCCGGTGAGGCTGATCACGCAGGCCCAGCCTGGCCTGTTCGGCGCGGCCGCAGCATTTGCCAAGGAACACCTGCAATGAACGATGTCGAACGGATCATGCGCCTCGCGCCGGTGATCCCGGTACTGGTGATCGATGATGTGGCCCATGCGATCCCCATCGCCCAGGCACTGGTCGCAGGCGGGCTGCCGGTGCTGGAAGTAACCCTGCGCACGCCCGCCGCGCTCGATATCCTGCGCGAGATGAAGCAGGTTCCGGGCGCGGTGGTCGGTGCCGGCACGGTGCTGAACCAAGCCGATCTCGACCGGGCGCTGGCTGCTGGGGCGGAATTCATCGTCTCGCCCGGCCTGACGCCGGAACTCGGCCGCGCGGCCGTTGCCAGCGGCGTGCCCTTCCTGCCCGGGACGGCCAATGCGGCAGACATCATGCTGGGCCTCGATCTCGGCCTTACCCGGTTCAAATTCTTCCCAGCCATGGCCGCCGGCGGTCTCCCGGCGCTCAAGGCCCTTGCCGCGCCATTTCATATGGCGCGTTTCTGCCCCACCGGCGGGATAACTGCCGCCACCGCGCCGGAATGGCTGGCTGAACCCGCGGTCCTGTGCGTTGGCGGATCATGGCTCGTGCCCAAGGGATCGCCGAACACGAGCGCCATCGAAGCCGCCGCCCGCGCCGCGGCGGCCCTTGCCCCATAGGAGAGCCCGCCATGCTCGGCCCGGATGACTTCACCATCGCCGCGCTCGAGCAGCGCCTCCAGGAATTGCACCGGCTCACCGTTCCGGTGCCGCTGTTCAACCCGGTTTTCCAGCTTGGGCACGAACTGTCGCGCCGACTGGAAGATGGCAGCCTGACGCTGGCCGTGCTCGATAATCTCGTCGCCGAACTCGATTGCGAGACTCTCCAATCTCGAAGCCGCAGGCTTGTTCGCATGTTCGGCCCGATCGAGCCACAGGCAAATGGCGACGCGATCTCGGGCATGGCGACAGGTGTCGACTTCGCGGAATTTGCCGCCCGGTGGCAGCGCCCGTTCATCCATGTCGTCTTCACCGCCCACCCCACATTCCTCCTCTCGCGCGCCCAGTCCGCCGCCGTGGTCGCCGCAGCCTCGGCCGACGCGGTCGAGGCCGCAACGGTCTGCATCGCCCCTGCCGTGCGCGATCAGATCAGCCTTGATTACGAGCATGCCGAGGCGATGAATGCCCTCGCCCATGCCCAGTCCGCGCGCGATCAGATCACCGGGCAGGTGTTCGACCAGGCGCGATCGCGCTGGCCGAAACGCTGGCGCGACCTGCGCCCGCTGCCGTTCCGGTTCGCGACCTGGGTCGGCTACGACATGGATGGACGGACCGACATCGGATGGCACACCTCGATCCGCTACCGGCTAGCCGAGAAGGCGGAGCGCCTCGCTGCCTATGCCGCCGCGCTTGGCGGGCCCGCACCCGTCATTGCCGGCCGGCTCGGCCGCGCCAGTGCCCACGCCGCCGCCATGGTGCAGCTGTTTGCAAACGACCTGGCCGATCCC